>NZ_JAMOIT010000026.1:0-55396 GCF_023656375.1 Paenarthrobacter sp. TYUT067 | reverse complement strand
TGGAGCGCCAGCGCAGCGCAGCGAACCTGGCCAGTGTCGCCTCGCTTCTTGTGGGCGTTTACCGCCCGCTTCAGTTTTTCACCGCCGTCAGCTCCACCGACCAGCCCATGGCTTCACCCCGGCGCTCTTCTTCAACGAGGTCAGCCACCTTCTCGGAAGAGGCAGACAAGACCGCGATGATCGCTGCGCCCAGGGGCGATTTCTCGCTGAAGACGTCAATGTCCGAGTCACCGGCGATTTCACGCGAACCCAAAAGGAACTTCTCTTCGTCACCGGCGATGCGGGCAATAACCAGCATGCCGGGCTCAACGATTCCGTCATCTGCCGGGGCCTCGCCCACATGGGCGTCGCGCAGAAGGGCGGTGAGCTGGCGGATACGTGCCTCGATCTTGCCCTGCTCCTCTTTGGCCGCGTGGTAGCCGCCGTTTTCCTTGAGGTCGCCTTCCTGGCGGGCAGCTTCGATCTTCTGGACAATATCCGCCCGGCCAGCGCCGGAAAGGTGGTCCAGCTCAGCCGTCAAGCGATCGAATGCTTCCTGGGTGAGCCAAGCTGCAGTGGCGCTGTTGGTGGTAGACACGGATTTCTCCTCTAGATCTGACAATGCAAAAAGACCCCGCCGAGGTGGCCACTCGTGATACTCAGTAACCAACTTAACGGGGTGAAGGTTTCATCCATTGTAGTAAATCCTTTGGACGAACCCAAACCGGTTGAGTCCTGGCTCACACGAGGTGCTATTTGCCGCTGTCCACGATCCAGCAGTTGTCCACCACTCCCGAGACAGCCGGGGACTCGGTCCTTAGGACAGTTCGCTGCGCGGTGGTGCTGCCGCCGTCGGGATCATCCTGAGGATCGTTGGGCCCGATTTCCACTACCTTCCAGCCCACCACCGCGAACTTCGAATCCAAGGCCTTGATGGCACATTTGGCTGTAGCTCCGGGGTACTTTGTGACCTGGTAATCAACCTCTGCCTGGGTGTCGTCCACCGTGCTGTACCCAATGTCCTTGAACGTGACCGGGGCCTGCGCGGAGCCCGTTGCCACGTAGGCGGCGAACCCAATCCCCAGGACCAAAGCGGCGATGACGATGTTCCGCTTGGTCTTGCGGGTCATGGCGCGCTTTTGACCGCCGTAACGATTGGCTAGGCTGGAGCTTGCCGGTACTCGGGTGGCCGATAGGTCCTCTGAAGTCACCCATCCAGTTTAGTGCCGATCCCGGCGCCCCATCACCGCCCCCAAGCTCGATCCATGAAAGAGGAGCCGTCACGTGACAGCGTCCAGCAGTTCCGACCAGCAGCTCCGGCTGCTCGCCGTCCACGCCCACCCGGACGATGAGTCCAGCAAGGGCGCTGCAACCATGGCGATGTACGCCGCTGCCGGAGTGGACGTCATGGTTGCCACCTGCACGGATGGCTCGCGCGGAGACATCCAGAACCCCGCCATGGAAGAGACCCCCCACCCCAAGCGGGACATGGCCGGCGCCCGTCGCATCGAGATGGCAAACGCAGCCGCCGTACTGGGAATCCAGCAGCGTTGGCTGGGCTTTGTGGACTCGGGCCTTCCCGAAGGTGACCCCCTCCCGCCGCTGCCGCCCGGTTGCTTTGCCTTGCAGCCGCTGGAGCGCGCCACTGCGCCCTTGGTGCGGCTGGTGCGTAACTTCAAGCCGCACGTCATCCTCAGCTATGACGAAAACGGTGGTTACCCGCACCCGGACCACATCATGGCCCACAAGGTTGCCGTGGAAGCTTTTGAGGCCGCTGGCGATGCCGGGCGCTATCCCGGCATGGGTGAGCCATGGGCGCCCAGCAAGCTCTACTACGACCGCGCCTTCAGCCCGGATCGGTTCCGTGCGCTGCATTTTGCGTTGGAAGCAGCGGGCCTGCAATCTCCCTACGCCGAGCGGCTGGCTGCGTGGCTGGAAACCGACGCAGAAGGCCACACTGCACCGGAGGCAGGGCACCGGACCACCACCCAGGTTGAATGCGGTGATTTCTTTGAGGCCCGGGATGACGCTCTCCGTGCACACAGGACCCAGATCGACCCCCTCGGCTTCTTCTTCGCAGTGTCACCGGATCTGCAGCGGTCGACGTGGCCATGGGAGGACTACACCCTGATCAAGTCCCGGGTCCCTTCAGAGCTGCCGGAAAAGGACCTGTTCGCGGGGATAAGATAGGAAAGCCGGTAGTTTCTATCGCTCGTAGAAATTACTGTGTGGCCAGCCGGCTTACCGGCCACGCGCTGCCAGTCGGCACGCATCAGCTCCCATAGAAGGTTTGAAAGTGCATCACTTGATTCTTGCCCTGACCGTCACTCCGTCGCCTGATCCCACGGGCACGCTGCGGCCTGGCCTGTCCGAGGATCAGGTGACGCCCGGTACGTGGGGCTTCGTCCTCACGGCCTTCATTGTGATTCTGACCACATTTTTGATTGTGGACATGGTTCGCAGGATTCGGCGGGTCCGCTACCGCGCACAGGTTGAGGAAGCGCGCCTGGCTGCCGAAGCTGGAGACGACGCCGGCAGCTCGGCTGAGGAGAGCGGCGAAAGCGGCCCTCGAGGCCGCTGAATCCGGCCTAGCTCAGCACTGCCATCATGATCGCCACGAAGTGCGCGGCGAAGGCCAGCACCGTGAAGGCATGGAAGAGCTCGTGGAAGCCGAAGTGCCGGGCACTGAAGTTCGGTCTCTTGATGGCGTAAAAGACAGCGCCGGCAATGTACAGCGCGCCGCCCACGCAAATGAGTATCGCTGCAGGGGCGTTGGCAGTGAAGAACTGGGGCAGATAGAACAAAGCTCCGCAGCCCAAGGCGATATAGACCGGAACGTAGAGCCAGCGGGGAGCGTGCGTCCACAGAATGCGGAAGAGAACGCCAACTATGGCTCCGGACCACACCAGCCAGAGCAGGGTCACGGCCTGTGAGCGCTCCAGGAGGGACCACGCCAGGGGCGTGTAGCTACCGGCGATCACCAGCATGATGTTGGTGTGGTCCAGCCGCTTGAGCAGCATTCGGACCTTGGGTGACCAGTTTCCGCGGTGGTAAACGGCGCTGACGCCAAACAGCAGAAAGCCCGTCAACGCGTAAATGGCTGACGTGATCTTGCGGTCCGGGGTAGGGGCGACGGTCACCAGGATTATCCCTGCAGCGAGTGCGAAGGGAGCGGCGACGGCGTGGATCCAGCCACGCCAAAGGGGCTTGGTGTCAAGGATCTCAGCCATGGGACAAGAATAACTTACGTTTCGGTAAGTTACCCACTGGTAACAAAGAGCGGGCCGAATTTGACTGGCGACTGCACCGGGGCGGCAGCTGGGGACGGTAGCCTTGGATGTGCGCCGTCGTCGTACAAGTAAGGAAGTCAGGTGAGTCCGGTGGAGCTGCCCGGTTTCCTCTATGGCTTCTACGAGCGCAAGCTACTGCGTTCCCTCAAGCAAGACAGAATCCCGCGGCATATCGGCGTCATGGTGGATGGAAACCGTCGGTGGGCCCGGCAGTTCAATGCGCCCACCAGCCAAGGACACCAGGCTGGGGCCGACAAGATCCACGAGTTCCTCGGCTGGTGTCAGGAACTCGGCGTCAAGGTAGTCACCCTCTACATGCTCTCCACGGACAACATGAGCCGCTCCGGCGAAGAACTGGACCTGCTCATGGGCATCATCGCCAACACCATGGACCGCCTTGACGAAGACGAAGACGTCTCCGTCCACGCCATGGGCGCACCGGAACTCCTCCCGGATTACCTGGCCGAGCGCCTCAACAAACTCACCGCCCGCACCCCCGTCCACGAAAAAATCCACGTGAACGTGGCCGTGGGCTACGGCGGCCGCCGCGAAATCGTCGACGCCGTACGCGAACTCCTGCACGACGCCGACGCCAAAGGACGCAGCATGTCCGACGTCGCAAATGAACTTTCGGTGGACGACATCTCCAGGTTCCTCTACACCCGCGGCCAACCCGATCCGGACCTCGTGATCCGAACCTCAGGCGAGCAGCGGCTCTCAGGCTTCCTCATGTGGCAAAGCGCCTACAGCGAGTTTTACTTCTGCGAAGCTCTCTGGCCGGCCTTCCGGAAGGTCGATTTTCTCCGTGCGCTCAGGGACTATGCCGGGCGCCAGCGGCGGTTCGGCGCGTAAGCGACCCCGGTTTACCAAAATTTAACGAGTCGGACATGCGACTTGCCGGGCGTGGATTGCGGAAATGAATGTGCTGAGGATTACGTTAATCCCATCAGCAGGCAAAACCGCCCGCTGATCGGGGAGGCCAGTATATGGAGCGGACTATCGCACCAGTTACATGGGAGGCCACGCCCGGCCTTCCGGCCGAGCCGCTTCACCATTAGGCCGGGCGAACTGCCCGGGGCTGGAGTCGATGTGGCTATTTCTGAGCAACTGCCCGCAATGGTTTCCGACGGGGAAAGTGCAGCTACCTCTCGCGCCAAGCGGGTCTCACCACAAGGGCGGACCACACCATCCGCCACAGGCCGCAGCTACGTGATCGATACGTCCGTCCTGCTATCCGATCCACACGCACTGTTGCGCTTCGCCGAACACGAGGTGATTGTCCCCATCGTGGTCATCAGCGAACTGGAAGGGAAACGCCACGACCCCGAACTGGGCTACTTTGCCCGGAAAGCGCTGAGACTCCTGGATGACCTCAGAATCGAACACGGCGGACTGGACCATTCCATCCCCATCGGCAAAGACGGCGGAATGCTCAGGGTGGAAATGAACCACATCTCCCCGGAAGTGTTGCCCGCAGGATTCCGTGGGGGAGACAACGACAGCCGCATCCTGGCTGTCGCCAAGAACCTGGCCAACGAGGGCCACAACGTAACCGTCGTGTCCAAAGACCTCCCCATGCGCGTCAAAGCCTCTGCCATGGGACTTCAAGCTGACGAGTACCGCAACGAACTCGTCAAAGACTCCGGCTGGACGGGCATGGCCGAAGTGGACGCCACCGAGGAAGAAATCACCACCCTCTACGGCCACGAACCAGCTTTTATCCCCGCAGCCGCGGAACTGCCCGTCAACACAGGACTCGTTCTCCTCTCCAACCGCGGCTCCGCGCTGGGCCGGGTTGGGGCAGACAAGCAGGTCCGGCTCGTCAAAGGCGACCGTGACGTCTTCGGACTCCACGGACGTTCAGCAGAACAACGGTTGGCCATCGATCTCCTCATGGACCCCGCCGTGGGCATCGTCTCCATCGGTGGCCGCGCAGGCACCGGCAAGTCCGCACTAGCCCTCTGCGCGGGCCTGGAAGCCGTCCTGGAACGCCAGGAACACCGCAAAGTGGTGGTGTTCCGCCCCCTTTACGCGGTAGGCGGCCAGGAACTCGGCTACCTCCCTGGCTCCGAATCGGAAAAGATGAACCCGTGGGCGCAGGCCGTGTTCGACACCCTCGGGGCATTGGTCAGCCAGGAAGTCGTGGAAGAAGTCATGGACCGCGGCATGCTCGAAGTCCTGCCCTTGACCCACATCCGCGGACGATCCCTGCACGATGCCTTCGTGATTGTGGATGAAGCGCAATCACTCGAGAAGAATGTGCTCCTGACCGTCATGAGCCGCATCGGACAAAACTCCAAAATTGTCCTCACCCATGACGTCGCCCAGCGCGATAACCTCCGCGTAGGGCGGCATGACGGCGTCGCAGCTGTAGTGGAGACGCTCAAGGGCCACCCGCTGTTCGGGCACATCACGCTGACCCGGTCCGAGAGGTCGCCTATTGCGGCCCTGGTGACGGAGTTGCTCGAAGGGGCTGAAATCTAACCCCATCGACGCTTTGCCCACCTACGGCGAAGGCCAGACATCCTCTGCGTGCTAGCTCGTTCCTCGCTTTTGACGCACGCTGCCGGATGCCTGGCCTTCGCCTTGTCAGGCGCCCCGCCGGAAGTTGCTAGATGGCTATATATTGGGAAAAGGCTTCGTGGCCTTGGACTGTGAGGGTCCAGGTGGGGCGTTTGAAGGTGGTGGGGGTGAGGCGGACCCTTTGGACTTCTTCCACTTTTTCGCCCCAGCCATCGCGGAAGATGCCGTTGAGTTCGTAGCCCAGGGCGGTGGAGACGCCCAGAGATTGTTGGTTCCAGACGGCTGCCTCGGAGGCGGCTACTTCCGCATTCAGGTAATCGAAGGCGTAGCTGACGACGGCGGAACGCATCTCCTTGCCGAAGCCCTGGCCCTGTGCGGACTCCTTGAGCCATGAGCCCGTGCTGACTGTTTTGAGGGTGTTGAAGTTCTTGGCACCGATGTCTTGGACGCCCAGGAGCTCATCGTCGTTCCAGACTCCGAGGAGCACGGTCCAGGACTCAGGCGTGAAGTTCGCCCGGCAGCGCCAGTACCACTGCGCCATATTCGGGGCGAGTTCGTCCTCTGGAAGTTCTGCCCACGGCACGCTGAACGGGCTCTTGCCGGGTCGGTGCACGCCGGAGCGGGCCGCAGCCACGGCGGCCGGGATGTCGTCGTCCAGAACGGGACGGAGGGTCAGCCTCGGGGTGGTGAGGGTGAGTCCGAACGGGGGCCATATTTCTGCCAGCGATGTCATCGCCGTAGCTTAGCGCGGATGGCGTGTGGCTCTTAGGCGGCGGGGCCTATGTCCCAGGAGATGTGGCGCCGGACGTCCGTGAGGTTCATCGATTCCGCCAGGAAAAGGTCGTCCAGCATGTACTCGTCCACGGCAAGGATCCTGAGCCAGTGGCCCTTGCCTGCGGAGTCTCCGTCCAGGCTTTCACTGGCGACGCAAACGCCGGTGGCGGTGTCGATCCTGATCATGGTCCGGCCGGGGTGTGCCAAGGGTTCCGTTGGGTCCGAGGGGACGTACGTGCGGCTGGGCGTGACGATGGTTTCCAGGGCCAGCCGGCCCTCATGGTCCACCTCGCGGGGTTGCTCGAGGAAGACGGGGTTGGTGTCCGGGAATTCCAGGGGGACCGGTGCCTTGCCGGCAAGTTCCACGGGATCCAGCGCGGCGGCGAGGCGGCCATTCCCAAAGGAGGGTTCCCCGTAGGCGGCCTCGGGACGCCGGCGGACGAGGCCGGCGTCGTCATAAACGGGCGTCACAAGATGAGCCGGCAGAAGCCACGAACGGCGCGTGGAACTGACGTAAAGATCATCCCGGGAGTCGTTGATGCCGGTGGTGCTGTGCAGAAGTTGGCCGTCCGGGGTTTCGAGGCGCAGTGCACCCGGGCGCCTGAGCCATGCCCGGACCAAGGTGGCCTTGGGCGCGGACCGTTCAAGGTACTCGAAGCGGAGGCTGGTCCACTTCCACGGCGAAGAACGGCAAAGATTGCGGAATGTGGAGGACAAGTCAAAACCCGGTCCTGCTGCACTATAGCGCCCCATATCCACAGTTTACCCAAGCGTTCAAGCGGGCCGGACGGCCAAAGCGGGATAGCATCCGAAGGTGATTCGACGACTCTCAGACCTCTGGACGGACAGCCCGCTCGGCTTTTGGCTGGTAGTGGCCGCGTGCGTGTACTTCGTGGTCACGGCAGTGCGGTTGACGGTGATAGATGTCCGGAGCCACCTGTTGCCCGATCGCATCGTGTTCCCGGCCTATGCGGTCGCCGGGACGCTCTTGCTGGCTGCGGCCCTACTGGCGTACTTCGCCGATGCACCCACGGAAGGTGCATCGACGGCTGTGCTCTTTGGTGTGCCCGGCCTGGGTGTGATTGCCGGCGGTGCCATGCTCTGGCTCTTCTACTTCGTGCTGCGGCTCGTTCACCCGCCGGGGATGGGCTTCGGCGACGTGAAGCTGGCCGGAGTGCTGGGCCTCTATCTGGGCTACCTGGGATGGAGCCACATTTTTGCGGGGACGTTCGCGGCCTTCCTGTTGGGAGGGCTGTGGAGCCTGGGTATCCTGGTGGCCCGGCGAGGCACGCTGAGCTCGGCCATCCCGTTCGGCCCGTTCATGCTGGCAGGCGCGGCTGCCGCAATGCTGATCCTTCCAGCGTGAAACCATGCAAGCGCTCGTTCCGGGCTAACTGCGGCCAAATTGCAACGCTCCCCGTCTTCTCGGTGTTAACCGTGCTGGGTCATGCTTTAGGCAAGGCCACCATCGAACTGAAGGAAAGCTGACACCATGGGTGCACCCGAATTTGTGCTCAAACTACGGGAAAAGATCGGTAACGACCCCCTCTGGCTGCCCGCCGTGCGGGGAGTGGTATTTGATGACGATGGCAGGGTGTTGTTGGGTCAACGCGCCGACAACGGCCATTGGACGCTCATCACCGGAATGCTGGAACCGGGAGAGCATCCTGCACCCGGGCTCGTGCGGGAAATCTTCGAGGAAACAGCGGTGGTGGCCGAGACTGAGCGCATCATCGGCGTCGGAGTTGTGGGGCCGGTGACCTTCCCCAACGGCGACGTGTGCGACTTCCTGGACATCACGTTCCGGTGCCGGTACATCTCCGGCGAGGCGCAGGTCAACGATGACGAATCACTGGCAGTGGGGTGGTTCGCGTTGGACGAGCTTCCGGACATGAGCGCCGGAAACCTTGAGGCCATCAGGCTCGCCACGGAGCCCGAAGGCCCCGTGGCGTACCAAGTGGAGGACTAGCGTTACTGGCGTCCCGCGTCAGCACGATCCTTGTCGAATCCCTCCGACGCCGCCAGATCGGCTTCCAAACGCGCAGTCTCCAGTCGCTCTGCCTCCAGACGGTCAGCTTCGTCCCCGCCCACAGCCTCGCCACGAGCCACCATGCCGGCGGTATCGGAGAGCGGGATCTGCTTCAGAGTAATGGCCAGGATCAGCGCGATGGCGATGAACGGAACCAGGTACCAGAACACCGGTGCCAGTGAATTGGCATAGGCGTTGACGATCGCATCGCGCAGCTGTTCAGGCATCTGTGCCAAGGCCTGGGGGTCCAGCGTGCTGGTGGACTGCGAGGCCTGCTCGGCAGAGGCCCCGGCCCCAGTGAAGGCCTCAGTGAGGGACTCCGCCAAGCGGTTGGTGAAGATTGCTCCGAAGACGGCCACTCCCAGTGAAGCGCCTACTTCACGGAAGTAGTTGTTGGTACTGGTAGCCGTACCGATCTGGTCCGCCGGAACAGAGTTCTGCACCACCAGGACGATGACCTGCATGATCAGTCCAAGGCCCGCGCCGAAGATGAAGAGCTGAACGCAGATAACCCAGATAGGGGTTGCCGCCGTGAGCGTGGTCAGCCACAGCATGGCAGCGATGGTGAGCGCTGCACCCAGGATGGGGTACATCTTGTACTTGCCGGTCATGGAAATGCGGATACCGGAGTAGATGGACGTGCCCATCAGGCCAACCATCATGGGCAGCATCAGCAGGCCTGATTCGGCGGCGGAGGTTCCGGATGACATCTGCAGGAACGTAGGAACGAAGGCGATGGCCGCGAACATGCCCAGGCCCAGGGTGAAACCGATGGCCGTTGCGTTAATGAAAATGGGGTTCTTGAACAGGCTCAGCGGAATGATGGGGTCCTCGGCGCGACGCTCGACCATCACAAAGAGAACCGCAGCCAGGACCATGCCGGCCCCAAACGCCCATGTAAGGGGCGAGTCCCAGCCCTCATCCTTCTTGCCACCAAAGTCGGTGAAGAAAATGAGGCACGTGGTGGCAGCGGAGAGGAACAAGACACCCAGGATGTCGATCTTCTTCTCGGCCTTCTTGTTAGGCAGCGTCAGGGTGAACCAAGCGGTGATGAACGCGGCGATGCCGATGGGGATGTTGATGTAGAAAGCCCATTCCCAGGTCAGGTGGTCCACAAAGAACCCACCCAGCAGGGGTCCGGCGACCGCGGAGAGGCCAAAGATGGCGCCCAACGGGCCCATGTACTTGCCGCGTTCTTTGGCCGGAACGATGTCAGCGATGATGGCCTGCGAAAGGATCATGAGTCCGCCGCCGCCCAGGCCCTGAATGGCGCGGAAGATGACAAAGCCCCAAAAATCGGTGGCAAACGCGCAGCCTACGGACGCAAGCGTAAACAGGGCAATAGCTACAAGGAACAGGTTTCGCCGGCCCAGTATGTCACCGAACTTGCCGTAAATGGGCATCACGATGGTGGTTGCCAGGAGATAGGCCGTGGTGATCCACGCCTGGTGCTCAACGCCGCCCAGCTTGCCCACGATCGTCGGCATGGCAGTGGAGACGATGGTCTGGTCGAGGCTGGACAGCAGCATGCCTGCAATCAGCGCCGAGAAGATGATCCAGATTCGCTTCTGGGTCAACAGCAGAGGTTCAGCTGCCTTGGAGAGTGTACTCATGCGGGGTCCTTCGAGGATTCAAGGGGGTTGGGGCCCAGTTGGTGGTTCGTGGCCAGCGGCTGGGCAAAGAGTTTGCGTGCGGCGTTGAGGTTCTGTTCGAGGATCCCGCGGTAGGGGCGCTCGTTGTCCTCCGAGAAGAACTGCTGCGCGGTCTTCTTGGATACTGCCCCGAATAACACCGTTGCCGTCATGACTTCGGGATGATCAGGGTCCAGGCCCTCACGGGCGGCGACCAGCTCCGCAAATTGGCGCTCGCGGGCCTCACCTTCAAGAGTGAGCCGCGCCAGGAGCTGCGGCTCGGCAGTGATGGCCGCGATGAACTGCTGAACCTCTGCGCGGCTGATGGAGGAGCGCTCCATCAGGGTCACTGTGAGGACATGCAGCGCAGCAAGAAGGGTTCCGGAAATGCTGTCCGGCGTGCGGGAAGTGTTCTGGTTGAATACTTCGAGCGCATCCGTCGGCAACTCATCCGAAAATGAGCCGATCACGGCGTCTTCTTTGGAATGGAAGTAGTTGAAGAAGGTCCGGCGCGAAATCCCCGCCGCCTCGCAAACTTCCTCAACCGTAAAACCGTTGAGGCCATGCTCAGCGGTCATGGAACGCGCGACGGCGGTGATCGCCGTCCGCGTGGCAGCCCGCTTGCGCTCGCGGAGGCCGCCGTCGATATTTGCACTATTGCTCACAAAGTAAAGTTTTGCACTCTTATCTCAATAGTGCAAAAAGAAAGTAGAGTTTTTGTACAGCTAATGACCCTTAGGGGGCGCCTTAGGGGCGTTAGCTGTACAAAAACTCCGGGTACGACGACGGCCGGCACCCTCCGTGCGGAAGGTACCGGCCGTCGTCGTGCTTCAGGTATTGAACCTTAGGGCTAGGCCTTGTGGGCCGGGGCCGTCATGGTGGTGACGTCCAGGGCCTTGTCCAGCTCTGCTTCGGTGACCTTGCCTTCGCCCTCGCCGACGAAGCCGAGCTTCTCGGTGGCCTGGCGGATGGTGAGGCCTTCCTTGACGGCGATCTTGGCGATCTTGGCAGCGTTCTCGTAACCGATGTACTTGTTCAGCGGGGTCACGATGGACGGGGAAGCCTCGGCCAGGAAGCGTGCGCGCTCCACGTTGGCGGTGATGCCGTCGATCATCTTGTCGGCCATGACGCGGCTGGTGTTGGCCAGCAGGCGGATGGACTCAAGAAGGTTGGCGGCCATGACGGGGATGCCGACGTTCAGTTCGAAGGCGCCGTTGGTGCCGGACCAGGCGATGGCGGTGTCGTTGCCAATGACCTGGGCGCAGACCATGATGGAAGCTTCGCAGATGACCGGGTTCACCTTGCCCGGCATGATCGAGGAGCCCGGCTGGAGGTCGGGGATGGCGATTTCGCCGAGACCAGTGTTGGGGCCCGAGCCCATCCAGCGGAGGTCGTTGTTGATCTTCATGAAGGAGATCGCGATGTTGCGCAGCTGGCTGGAGCCTTCGATAAGGCCGTCGCGGTTTGCCTGGGCTTCGAAGTGGTCGCGGGCCTCGGTCAGCGGCAGGCCGGTGTCGGCTGCGAGGAGTTCGATGACGCGCTCCGGGAACCCGGCCGGGGTGTTGATGCCCGTGCCCACGGCGGTTCCGCCGAGGGGGACCTCGGCAACGCGGGGGAGTGCTGCGTTGATGCGCTCGATGCCGTAACGGACCTGCGCTGCGTAGCCGCCGAATTCCTGGCCCAACGTGACGGGTGTGGCGTCCATGAGGTGCGTGCGGCCGGACTTGACGACGTCCTTGAACTCGGCGGACTTGCGGTCCAAGGATGCTGCCAGGTACTCAAGGGCCGGGATCAGGTCGTTGATCAGGGCAGAGGTGGCGGCAACGTGCACAGACGTGGGGAAGACGTCGTTGGAGGACTGCGAGGCGTTGACGTGGTCATTCGGGTGGACAACTTTGTCACTCCCGGCAGCGGCCAAGGCGCGCGATGCAAGCTCTGCGATGACCTCGTTGGTGTTCATGTTGGAGGACGTACCCGAGCCGGTCTGGAAGACGTCAATCGGGAAGTCGCCGTCGTACTTGCCGGTTGCAACCTCATCGGCAGCTGCGGCGATAGCCTCGGCGAGCTCACCATCGAGCACCCCCAGTTCGGCGTTCGCCAGTGCGGCTGCCTTCTTCACGCGGGCCAAGGCCTCGATGTGGGTGCGCTCAAGCGTCTTGCCGGAGATCGGGAAGTTCTCCACAGCACGCTGCGTCTGGGCGCGGTACAGGGCGTTCACGGGGACGCGAACTTCGCCCATCGTGTCATGTTCAATACGGAACTCAGTGGTGGAAGTCATGGGGCTAGCTTATGGCGATTGGGCGCCGCACAGAAAACCCGAAGGGGAGTGCTACGTGCTCCGGCGCCACGGCCGGAGCACGTCCTCCTAGAGCTTGCCGATCCCGGAAACGAGGGCCGCGCGGCCTTCGTCCAGCTTGTAGGACAGGCCGATCACGGCAACGCGGCCGTCGTCGATGGCGTCCGAAATCACACGTGAGCTGTCAGCCAGGCGGGCAGCGGTCTGCTTCACGTGCTCCACCACCATGTCGTTGACGTCGTCCTGGTTATTGCGCCTGGCCGTCAGGACCGACGGTGTAATGCGCTCCACGAGGTCGCGGATAAAGCCCGGAGGCATCTCGCCCGTTTCCACGGCCGACTTGGTGGCCTTGACCGCACCGCAGCTGTCATGGCCGAGGATGACGATCAATGGAACACGGAGTTCGCTGATGCTGTATTCGAGTGAACCCAGGACGGCATCGTCAATAACCTGGCCGGCGGTGCGCACCACGAAGGCGTCACCGAGGCCAAGGTCAAAAATGATCTCTGCAGCGAGCCGGGAATCCGAGCAGCCGAAGATCACGGCAAACGGGTTCTGGTTCTCAATCAGAGAAGAGCGTCGCGAAGCATCCTGGTTGGGGTGCAGGGATTCGCCGGAAACAAAACGTTCGTTGCCCTCGCGGAGACGGCGCCACGCCAGGGCTGGAGTCAGGTAAGTAGGCACGAGCCTTACTTTACGACGCGGACACCGCAGTCCGTGAAAGTGTTGCGCGTGATAAACCGGACGGCTTCTCAGGCGGAGGGCTGCGGAGACGACGTTGCGGTAGCCGGAACGCTGGCAGGCGGTGCCTGCTCTGCGGACTTCACGACGGCGGCGGCCAGGGTTGCGAACTCATCGAGCTTAGCCGTGCCGCTCAGGACGATGGTGGTGCCGCGATACTCCAGGACCATGCTCCGCTTTTCTTTGCCGGAGTCCCGCAGTTCCCACTCCTGGCCACCAGCGTTACGGGTTCCGGTCACAGGGAGGTTCTCTGTCTGCTGCAAAACCCACGTGGGGTTCGCCTGATTGGTCTGGGTGAGGCCAATGAAATTTTCCTTGGGAGTGAGGAACCCGATCTCCCAGGTAGGCACGCCGCTTCCAGTGCCGGACTCCCACCGGGCGTAATTGGGTTTGAATGTGTCGCCGACGTCCGGGGTGACGGGTGTGAATCCCGCCACACCTGTGGCGTTGCGGGCAATGGCCGCGACGTCAACATCAGGCCGGAAACCCTCGCCCTTGGGCGCCGGGTTCATCAAAACGATGGGAAGAAAAGCCAGGACACAAACCAGCAACGCAATGACCATGCCGATGACAGAAGCGTTGGCCCGCTTGGCAGCTTTCGCCGCAATGACGGGTTTATAGGGGGCATCCGGGGCTGCCTGGGCATCGGTGGGATTGGCCGCTGCAGCCTCGGATGGGTTCTCTGCTGCGGGCCTGTCCTGCGTTTCACTCACCCCTCCATGATCCCTTATCCGGGCAGGGAACACACATCCGGTAACCTCACCACAGGTGCCGGGGGCTGTGGTCATCCAACGACTCCCGGACCACTCGGCGACTATGATCGTTGATAGAGGAACCCCGGGTTGCCCCGTGCAACCATGTCCGGTCCCGTGAATCGTCACTCGAAGAAGAGGTTCAAGTGTCTCCTGCACCAATGACCCAGCAGTATTCCACGATTTCGCCGTCGCTCGCCGTCGGCCTCGACGAACCCGACCGCAACCTTGCGCTTGAACTCGTCCGCGTTACCGAAGCTGCGGCAATTGCCGGCGGCCACTGGGTAGGTTTCGGTGACAAAAACAAGGCCGACGGCGCCGCCGTCGATGCCATGCGTTCATTCCTTCAAACCGTCCACTTCAACGGCGTTGTGGTCATCGGTGAAGGCGAAAAAGATGAAGCCCCCATGCTGTTCAACGGCGAGCAGGTTGGCGACGGCACCGGTCCCGAATGTGACGTCGCCGTCGACCCCATCGACGGTACCCGCCTGACCGCCCTCGGCATCAACAACGCCCTCGCGGTGCTGGCAGTAGCTGAGCGTGGCTCCATGTTCGATCCCTCCGCCGTGTTCTACATGGAGAAGCTCGTTACCGGCCCCGAAGCCGCCGACATGGTGGATCTTCGCCTGCCCGTCAAGCAAAACCTGCACCTCATCGCCAAAGCCAAGGGCGTCAAGGTCAACCAGCTCAACGTCATGATCCTGGACCGCGACCGCCACCGCCCCCTCGTGGAAGAAATCCGCGAAGCCGGTGCACGCACCAAGTTCATCATGGACGGTGACGTTGCGGGTGCCATCGCGGCAGCACGCTCCGGCACCGGCGTCGACGCCCTCATGGGCATTGGCGGTACCCCGGAAGGCATTGTCACCGCCTGCGCCATCAAGTCCCTCGGCGGCGTCATCCAGGGCCGTCTGTGGCCCACCTCGGACGACGAAAAGCAGAAGGCCATCGACGCCGGACACGACCTCGACCGCGTCCTCTCCACCAACGACCTCGTCACCTCCGACAACTGCTACTTCGCAGCAACCGGCATCACCGACGGCGACCTCCTGCACGGGGTCCGCTACCAGAAGGACCGCGTGCTGACCCAGTCGATCGTGATGCGCTCCAAGTCCGGAACGGTCCGCTTCGTGGAGGCCGAGCACCACGCATCCAAGTGGGAGACGTACGCGCGCAAGCCGTAACCCCTCCATTGCAGTCGCGTCTTTGACGCGAAAAGCGCCCCATCGCTCTGCGGCTATCTCCTCGTACCTCGTCGATTTGATGCCGCTCCCGCGATGGGGCGCTTTTCGCTGTTTGGATGCGGTGGGGGCAGCGGCTCCCGGCTTCGCGCTGTTGAGAGGCTGATGTGGGCCTAGCGGAGCTTGTCGCGCAGCTTCCGTGCCATTTGGTATGCCCCGTAGCGGAGCTTGTTGACGGGGAGGTCCCAGGTGCCGGGGTAGGAGACTTCGCGGCCGCCGAAGGACTTCTTGAAGGCCGTGAAGCCCGCCCATTTGTGGTCCGGCTGGTCCTCGGGAGCCACGCCCCAAAGGTCCACGTGTTTGAGGCCCTTCTCCTTGGCATCGGCCATCAGGGTCACCAGGAGGGGAATGCCCGCACTGAGCTTGCGATGGGTATCGTCCAGGGCAGCGTGGGCGTAGACACGGGTATCAGCGGAGTCGTAGGCGAAGGCAGCCGCGATCGGCTCGCCCTCAAGCTCGGCAATGAACAGCGTTCCCGCCCCATTGGGCAACAGGGAAGCGGCTACTTGGGTGAGATACTCGTCGCTCTGCGGTTTGAAGCCGTTCCGGGCAGCCGTCAGGTGGAGGAAGTGCAGAAGGATCTTGATGTCCGCCGGATCTTGGGATGCGCGGAACGTCACGCCCTTCTTGTGGATGTTCCTGTAAAGGTTCCGGTTGGTGGGCTTCATCCCGGCCAACACGTCCTTGAAGTCGCCTTCCAGATCTACGACCCAACTCAGCTCCGGCTGCTGGTTGACCGGCGCCGGCTGCAAGCCGCGGGCGCGCAGGAGAGGTCCAGCGTCGGACGCTGTAAACCCCGCCGCAGCGGGTTCCATCCGCACGAACACCGCACTCTCGGTCTTAGCCAGGGCAACCAGGGCCGCCGTGGCGGCGTCGAAAGCCTCCACGGACTCCGCCACGGGGCCATAGGGAGCATAGATAACCTTGCCGGCAGGGTTCTTTTCCTCAATGGCGAGGAAACTCCAGCCGGGCCCGGACTGCTCGTGGACACGGCGTCCCAGGGAACGCTGGACTGCCGCCCATGCGGGCGTTTGCAGGAAAAACTCCATGGATCAGTTCCCCAGGCCCGTGGTCACTGCGAAGGCAACACTGACGTCGGTGGCACCTTGCACTGGGTGAACATTGACGGGCGCTTCGATATCGGGGATGAACGCGGCGGCGCCGCGCTCAAGCCGGAGGTCGCTCTTGGGGGAGTCGAGCATCACCGAACCGGATACCACCACGACGACGGCGGGCCCGGTTTGCGCCAGCGGCACCGGCTCGGCCCCCGGGGCAAGCTCGATGCGCTGGAGCTGGAATTCCCTGAAGGGCGGGCGGTACAGTTCCTGCCCGAATTCCGTACCGCTGGCCTCGACGCGCGGCACGCCCAGTGCTTCGAAACGGACAGTCTTCAGCAGCTCGGGGACGTCCACGTATTTGGGCGTGAGTCCGCCGCGGAGCACGTTGTCAGAGGACGCCATGACCTCCACGCCCAATCCGTGGAGGTAAGCGTGGATGTTGCCGGCAGGCAGGTAGACCACGTCGCCGGGCTCCAGGGACAGGTGGTTGAGAAGGAGGGAAATGAGGACGCCGGGATCTCCGGGGAAGGCCTCATTGATGTCCAGCATTGCGGTCAGGGCTTCGCGGTGCGGCTCCAACGGTGCACCGGCGGACAGGACGGCAACCACCTCATGGATCACGTCGGAGACGTCGCTGCCACCCTGGATCAGCCGGCTGAAGGCGGCCTTCAGCGCTGCGGACTCATCGGAATGGCCGAGGTCTGCGATGACGCCGCTGATGACATCGGGAGTATCGACTGCTGCCGAATCAAGGACAGAGGCCAAGTGCTCAAAGATGTCCTTGGACGCAGCCGGCGAACGGAAACCGCACAGTGCCTTGAACGGAGTCAGGGCGAAAATCATCTCCGGTTTGTGGTTGTCATCGCGGTAGTTGCGGTTCGCGGCATCCGCCGGGATCCCGGCTTCATTCTCCCTGGCAAATCCTTCCCGTGCCTGCTCCAGGCTGGGGTGCACTTGCAAGGACAAAGGCTGCTCGGCAGCCAGGAGCTTGGTGAGGAAGGGGAGCCGGGGCCCGAACTCGGCGATGCTCTCGGAACCCAGGCAGCGCACCGGGTCCGAGCCGATCAGGGCATCGAGGGGCTGGGTAACACCGTTGGGGTGAACGGCTGTGGAGGGCGAGTCCTGGTGGGCCCCGATCCACATCTCGGCCTCGGGTCCACCCGACGCGGGACGACCCAGCAGTTCGGCGATGGCCGTCGTCGAACCCCACGCGTAGGGTCGCAAAACATTCTCAATCTTGTACACGAAAGAAGGTCCTTATCGTTGCGCTGGACGTGGGGTGGAGCGGACGAACAAGCCTACAGGGGCGCGCACTGTCCATTGGTGGCCACGAGATTACGGATGCCTTGCTCATCGCCTTGCGCCTTGAGGCCGTTCAGCAACTCGATGGTGATTGGCGTGCCGTCCGGTGTGGTGGTTACGGGGGTGAAATCGGCCGACGGCGAGGGCAGCTGACTTGCGGGCAGGAGCCCGACTGTTGGACCCGCGGCCACAACGGTACCGGCACTGGCGTCGTCGTGGGATACGACGGCGTCTTCCGCCTTGGGGGTGTTGGACGACGCCAGGACTTCCTGGACCTTGGCATGGATCAGGTCAAAGTCAGGCACCGTGGAGAAGGACGCGTCAAAGTCCGGGGGCCCGATGGTGAGGCGCTTGACCGGCTGGTTCTTGGACTTCAAGGCCAAGTCAACGAAACTGCCCAGTTGGGTGGAGGAAATGTTCGAATCCACCACCTTGGTGCCGGCGTTGGCGATGTCCTCGAACTTGGTCAGCAGGGTGGCGGGATCGAGTTGCTTGAGCATGGCCTGCTGCACACACTGCTGGCGCGCGATGCGGGCGTAGTCATCCACGAACTCGCGGGAACGTCCGTACCACAAGGCCTGGAAACCATTCAGGTGCTGATCACCGGCCGGGATCCAGCCGTCAGGCATGCCGTGGATTCCGTTCGCCTCGTCAGTGACCGGACCACTGATAGGCACCCAACCGCCGGCCTTGATACGGATTCCACCCATGGCATCGATGAGTTTGGCAAAGCCGTCCATATCCACCAAGACATAAGCTTGGACGGTGATGCCCAAGGTGCCGGACACCGCTTCGAGCGTGGCCTGAGCGCCGGGATCGGCAACCCCCGGGTAGAGATCCTGGTGGTTGTTGGTGACTTCGGTGTTGACGGCGTTGATGAGGCATTCGTCGCCGCAGTTGTAGCCGTCCGGGTAAATCTCGCGCATGGGCGAGCCCTCGCTGAACTGCGCATTTTGCAGGTTGCGGGGGACGGAGATGATGGCGCTCTCTCCGGTTTTGGCATCGACGCTGATGACGGAGAGGCTATCCGGTCGCCGGCCTGTCCTGTCGTCGCCGGCGTCGCCTCCCATCATGAGGAAGTTATAACGGCCGTCCACGGGATCGATGGCGGGACCGGCGTTGAAGATGCTGCCGATCGCATTCCGGCTCACGTTCAGCACGTAGGCGAGGTAGCCAAGAGATCCGCTGGCGATGACGGTGCTTACCGCCAAAACGACGGCGATGATGGGCCGCATTCCCGGTGCCAGGAGTGCCGGCCTGATGATCCGCAGAGTATTGAGGAACAGGAAGGCCCACCCCAAGGCCAACGCCACCAGGATCACAATGATGAACAACGAGCCCACGGGATGGGTGGCAAGGCTGAGCAGCAGGCTTCGATTCACCAGCGCAACGATGAGCGTGAGCAGGGCAAGGGCCCACACCGTGATGGTGACGCGCAAAGCCATGCGGCCAAGTTTGCGGTCTCCGGCAACGATTTGGGCACTGCCGGGAACAAAGAGAGTGAGGAGTACCAGCACGAAGGCGCGTTTGGTCCGCACCGGCGCACTCGCGCTGGACGGATAGCGGACGGGATCAGTCAGGGCGGAACCGGGCTGATTCGTGGACTTGTGCATGGTCATCAACCGCTGCCTTCCTTAGCGGGGGCTCCGGGCGGAGGCATTGGCAGGGGAGAAGACTTGTTCCACCTTGTGGCGCAGGTTTTCGCCCTTCTTGGTAGCGACGTCGTTCAGTTCCTGGGCAAAGGTAAGGAGGTCTTCGCGGAGCTTGGACGCGAGTTCATCCGTTCCTGAGGCAAGCATGCGAACGGCAAGAAGTCCCGCGTTGCGTGCTCCTGCGATGGATACCGTGGCCACGGGAACGCCGGCAGGCATCTGCACGATGGACAGGAGGGAGTCCATGCCGTCCAGGGTTTTGAGGGGGACCGGGACACCTATGACCGGAAGGGGCGTCACCGAAGCCAGCATGCCGGGGAGGTGGGCTGCGCCGCCCGCACCGGCAATGATGACGCGCAGGCCGCGTTCGTGGGCCGTCTGTCCGTAGCGGATCATCTCGGTGGGCATCCGGTGGGCCGAGACCACGTCTGCCTCAAAGGGTATGCCGAACTCGGCCAGGGCATCCGCCGCGGCTTCCATGACCGGCCAATCGGAATCCGAGCCCATCACAAGTCCTACCAACGGGGCCGTTTTTTCGGAAGTCATGCAGTCTCCTCAAGGGTGGTCTGTTCCGGTTTGCGGCCGTCACGGATGATGTTGGCCACCGCGGTGGCGCGCTGGCGGACGGAGTCGACGTCGGAAACCGAGCTGCCAACGAGGTTCACGTGGCCGATCTTGCGGCCTGGCCGGACGGACTTGCCATAGGAGTGAACCTTGGCTGCTGGCTCGAAGGCCAACGCCATAGGGAAGGCTTTGAAGAGGTCCTGGTTGTCGCCACCCAGGAAGTTCTTCATGACTACCACCGGCGCCAAAGCATCGGTAGCGCCCAAAGGAAGGTCCAACACGGCACGCAGGTGCTGCTCGAACTGGCTGGTGATGGAGCCGTCCTGCGTCCAGTGACCGGTGTTGTGCGGGCGCATGGCGAGTTCGTTGATGAGGAAGCCGGCTCCGACTCCTGGCGTTTCGAAGAGTTCTGCAGCCATGACCCCGGTGACGCCAAGTTCGTTGGCAATTCGCAAGGCAGCTTCCTCGGCAGCGGCCGCCACTTCAACAGAGATGTTCTGGGCAGGAGCGATTACTTCGTCGCAGACTCCATCCACCTGGATGGTGTGCACAACGGGCCAGGCACGCGATTCGCCACTGGGGCTGCGTGCCACCAGGGCAGAGAGCTCGCGGCTGAAATCAACCTTGGCTTCGGCCAGGAGCGGGCTCATGGCCTGGAACCAGTCTGCCGTGTCCAAGGCTTCGTCCGGGGAGCCAACAATCCTGACACCCTTGCCGTCGTAACCGCCGCGGGGTGTCTTCAGGACCACGGGCCAGCCGATCCTATCGCCGAAGGCCACCAGCTCCTCAACGGTGGAGACAGCCGACCACTCCGGGTTGGGCAATCCAAGACGATCAATGGCAGCACGCATCACCAATTTGTCCTGGGCGTTGACCAAGGCATCCGGGCCCGGTTGGACGTTGACACCAGCGTCAAGAAGGGCCTGGAGGTGTTGTGTGGGGACGTGTTCGTGATCGAAGGTCATGACGTCCAGCCCCTTGGCGAACTCAAGGAGAGCATCCAGGTCCTTGTAGTCGCCAATGGGTGCGGTGGCCACTGCAGCCACGGCAGAAACGTCCTCATCTTCAGCCAAAACGCGGAGTTCGAAGCCCAGTGCGGTAGCGGGCGGAGCCATCATTCGTGCGAGTTGGCCGCCGCCAACTACGCCAATTACTGGAAAAGTCACAAGGTTCAGCCTACCGAACCGGCGGCAGGATCACTGATTCTGCCGCCCCATGGGACGGATTTCTACCGGTGTGGGGTGTCAGTATCGGCCTTCTCACAGCCCCCTCAAAGGCAGCGCAAGGAAATCGGCGCTAAAATGGGCTTGGCCCATCGGCCCACATTTCAACGGCCATGGAGGGTCATGATCACCACACTTGCAGATCGCATCCGCGGACTTGCCTCACTTTTTTGGCGTGAGGTAGCAAAGTTCGGCGCCGTCGGCGGTGTTGCTTTTGTCATTGACTCGGCAGTTTTCATCTGGCTGTTTTCCGGCCCGATGCACGGCAGCGAAGTGTGGGCGAAGGCCATTGCGACGATTGTTGCAAGTATTTTCTCCTGGGTGGCAAACCGCTTCTGGACGTTCCGGCACCGCAAGCAGGCCAACGTTGTTCGTGAGGCCGTTTTGTTTGCCATCATGAACCTTGTAGGTCTCCTGATTGCATCCGGCTGTGTGTGGTTCGCCAAGTACATTCTGGACCTCAACGACAAACCTTCGCTGTTCATCGCAGGCAGCGTGGTGGGCCTCATCCTGGGCACCATCTTCCGCTTCTTTGCGTACCGCTTCTGGGTCTTCAACGAAGAGCTGGACGCCGAACCCGAGTTCTCGCATGACCACGAGATCATTGAGCTTCACCATAAGGCGAAGGCGGGTTCCGAGGCAGGGACGAACCCTGCAACGGGCGAATTTCCTTCCGTCAAGAATCTCTAACGCTACGAACGGCTGACGCGCTCGTTCTCGAGCAGGTGTTCTGTCACGTCCAAGTCCGGATGCACCAGTACTACTGAGCCGTCCTCCTTCCAAGCGCCCAAGGATGCTGCCAGGCAGTGCTCCAAGCCTTCGGTGGCGCGGACCAGCAGGCGGACGCCTGGCTCTTGTGGAGCAGCAAAGCCATCAATAAGTTCTTCATGGGGCAGTCCGGTGGTTCCGCGCACGGCGGGCAAGCTTGCCTCGGGTTCGTTGTGTGCCATGAAGACGTCACCGTGGGAACGGACTTCAGCGGCGTAGTCCACGACGCCGGATGGCAGCTCGCCGGGCCAGCGCATCGCAAGTGCCGCGAGCGGCACGGCGACCACCGCCTCGAAGCCGGCCCCGGCGCCGTCGTCGGGCTTGTCCGTCGCCAGGAGGTCGGCTGAGGTGTGGTCGAAGACCACCTCCATGCCCAGCTGCCAGGCAGCCAGGGCCCAGACGACGGATTTCCAGTGCGCCGGCAGATCCAACCTGATGGACATCCCTGGTTCGGCGTCAAGTTCGTCCTGCAGCAGGTTGCTGGTTTTTGCTACCCAGTTGTCCAGAACGCGCCCCGATAGCTCAACCCGCTCGGAGTCGGGGCCATACCAAGTGAGTCGTGGTGAGGTTGAGTGACCGGATCGTAGGGCGGTCATCAGGTTCGCTGCCGGGATGCTCATGCGTCAATCTTGCCACGGCGTTAGGCAGGTTCCTTAGGGCCGGCCATCGTTAATGTGAAATGCAACACACCCTATTTTCTCCAGTCGTTGGCCTCCCGCGGAAGCTGATGCAATTTTCCGCGGAAATTCAATGAAAGTTCATCCGGGCCGATCCAAGGCTGTCATTTTGCGCCACGACACGCGGCGGCTCGACAAAAATGTTGGGCGTGGCGCATCCCACGTTTCTAGAGATTCTTGATTATTATCCCGGCGCGGCTTGACTGGTGGGTAGTTACACGCGTGTAATTAGTAATCAACGCCGCTGCACAGATACCCGGAACGTCGCCGGGAATCGGAAACACATCCAAGCAGCAGCTGCAAAATCAGGAGGGACGCCATGGGGCAAGCGTTGCGTATCCAGGAAGATGCAGTCGTCGCAGAACATGCGTCGGTGAAATACCGTTCGAGGGAAGTACCGGGGGATTGGTACGTTGACCCGGCGGACCCGGAAGCGGCAGATCGATACAACCAGAATGTCCAGCAGTCTTTGGAGGATCAGGCTACCGCCCTCCTCGCTGCTCATGAGGCACTGATTGGTGACCTTCCGGCTGGGCCGGATGAAGACCTGGACGACCCTCCCATGGAGCTGCGTCGTCCCGTTGAGACTCCGGGGCAACCGGTGTGGATCGGCCTTCCCCAGGGGGACTTCGATGACGAAGGCGAACTTGGCTGGCAGACTGATGCGCTGTGCGCACAGACCGATCCTGAAGCCTTCTTCCCTGAAAAGGGTGGATCGACGAGGGACGCCAAGAAGGTCTGCGGAGCGTGCAACGTCCGCTCGCAGTGCTTGGAATATGCTCTCGCCAATGATGAGCGGTTCGGTATTTGGGGCGGACTCTCCGAGCGGGAGCGTCGTCGGCTAAGGAAGCGAGCGGTCTAATTCTCAAGGAAGTGCATGTTACCGCCGTCGTGGTTTCTCACGACGGCGGCAACTATCTGCCCAGGACATTGGCGGCATTGTCGGACCAAACGCGGTCGGCAGATGCCGCCATTGGCGTTGATACAGGTTCCACGGATAACTCACTGGAGTTGCTCAGCGAGGCCTTCGGCCACAACAAGGTGACCTCGTTCCACCATGCAAAGTCGGGTTTCGGGGCCGCTGTCCAGGCTGGTCTGCAGGAGCTGGCCCCCTCTGGACACACCGCACACGCTGCCGATGGCGGTGCCGCACCGGCCGGCAACGACGCCAAGACCACGTCCGTCGAATGGATCTGGCTCCTGCACGATGACGCCGCCCCCGCGCCTGATGCGCTTGCGGAGCTTCTCCATGCGGTTGAACGCGCGCCCTCAGTGACAGTGGCGGGGTGTAAGCAGCTCGGCTGGGACAACAAGCGGCACCTGGTGGATGTAGGACTTTCGACGAGTCGCTGGGCGGAACGCCTCACACTGATCGACGCCGATGAAGTTGATCAAGGTCAATACGATGCCCGTACTGACACTTTCGCTGTGAACTCCGCAGGCATGTTGATCCGCCGCGATGTCTGGGATCTCCTGGAGGGATTCGACCCCGCGTTACCGGGCAGTGGCGATGACGTGGACTTCTGCTGGCGGAACTGGCTCGCGGGCAATCGCGTAGTTGTAGTCCCAGGTGCCCGCATGTTCCATGTAGAACACCGCCCGCATGGCCTGGGCACATCCTCCGCGGCACGTAAAGCCCAGATCCACATGCGCCTCAAGCACACCCCGTGGTGGAATGTGCCGTTCCAGGCGATGGGCGCGTTGTTCGGCGCCATGATCCGACTCGTGCTGAGCATTTTGGTCAAAGAACCGGGCTATGGCCTCTCGCAGTTCACGGCCACCATCGCTGCCCTTGTTCGGCCCGTTGCCATTGCCAAAGGCCGCCGCGTTGCGGCCAGGACGCGACGGGTGCACAGATCGGTTGTGCGCGGGCTGCAGACGCCCTCACGGGAGGTGCGTGCCAACAGGCGCTCGTTGCTCGAAGCGATACGCCCCGCCGACGAAACGCCGGCTATCTCCGATCTTCTTGCCCCGGAACCCAGCGGGGATGCTGCCGATGACTTCGCCGCTCTGGCCACCAATGAGCGGGGCTGGGTGGGCACAGGTGCCGTCGTTGCCGCACTGGTGGCACTCAGCGCCGCGCTCGTGGGATTGCTGGGGTTGCTGCGCTCAGGCGCTGTTACCGGCGGCGGACTCCTCCCTCTTTCAGCCTTACCAGGAGATATTTGGGCCAATGCGTCCACATGGTGGATCACGTTGGGAGCAGGTCTGCCCGGACATGGCGATCCGTTCGGCTATGTGTTGTGGCTGCTCTCGCTCTTTGGCGGCGGGGACGGCAACGCCGCCATGGTGTGGCTGCTGATCCTTGCCATGCCGTTTTCTGCCGTTGGCGCCTGGTTCGCGGCAGGCGCGCTCACTACCAAGCGCCGTTTCCGGGTTGCGGCCGCCTTGGCGTGGTCCGGTGCTCCTGCACTGCTGATTTCCATCAACGAGGGCAGGGTCGGGTCCCTGGTGGCGCATGTCATGATGCCGCTGTTGCTGCTGGCACTGTTGCGCGCCTCGGGATCCGCCGTAGCCCAAGGCCCTGCCCTTGCGGGGACACAGCTGAGCCGTCGTCCTGCCCTGCTCTCCGGCAAGCCCGGAATTAACGGGACGCCATCGTGGACTGCTGCCGCCGCTGCCGGTCTGGCCATGGCCGTGGTCACTGCCTCTGCGCCGTCGCTGTTGGGACCTGCCATTGTCGTGGTGGTTCTGGCTGCGGTGGTCCTCGGGCAACGGGGCAAGACGCTGTGGTGGTCGCTCCTGCCCACAGTCGCCCTGTTCCTGCCGTATGGAGTATCTGTGCTGGACAGGCCGCGCTCCTTGTTGGCCGATCCCGGGTTGCCACTGACTTTTGAGGCAGCTCCCCTGTGGCAGCAGCTTCTCGGCCAGCCGCTCGGTTTTGACATCGACGGCGGTTTGACCGGTTTGGCGGTCTTCGGTCCGGGCGTTGTGCCATGGGCACTACTGCTGGCTCTGCTTGTTGTCGCACCAGTTCTGATCCTTGCAGTTGCCGCCTTGTTCCTTCCCGGAAAACGCGCCGCACTGGCCCGGGTGTTCTGGTTGGTTGCTTTGGCTACCCTTGCCAGCAGTTGGTTGGTGGGTCACGTGGCCACCGGGGTTAACAACAACGTGATTGTTGGCCCATTCACCGGCCCTGCGGTGTCGGCTTCGGGCATGCTACTCCTGGGTGCTGCCGTGCTTGGCGCTGAGAAGCTTTTTGCTGCACCTCGGAGGATGCCCAAGGGTTCCCGGCGTCCAGTCCAGGTGCGGCGCGTTGCTTCGGCTGTCGCCATGGCACTCCTGGTTGCCGGCCCCCTTGCCGGCATGGCGGCCTGGGCTGCCCAAAACGTCCTCCAGCCCACTCCGACTGCTGGATCCAGCGTGGCGGCCGGGGCTGCCGAACAGGCGTCGTCCCTCGGCGCCCGCCGTCAGGTTTGGCCGGAAGATACGGGCACGTTGCCTGCTACTGCCGTAGACCGCGGACAGGGGCCTGAGCGCACGCGAACCCTGGTCATCACCAGCGGTGAACAGGGGGCCTTCTCCTCGTCACTGATGCGTGGAGCCGGGACCACGTTGGACAGTTTGTCCACCATAGCCTCCGCTCGGACCATCATTGGCGCACCAGGACGTGAAGAGATCGCGGACGATGACGCTGCCACCACATCCTTGCGTCGGGCCGTCGCCACCATCGTGGCGGGCACGGGCGTGGATCCGCGCGCAGACCTTGAACAGCTTGGCGCCGGATTCATCGTCCTCAAGGCCGAGGACAACGCCGCGCAACTCACGGCCAGCAGAATCGACGCAGTCCCGGGACTGGTGGCCGTAGGCCAGACCGACGCCGGATGGCTGTGGCGGGTGACGCCCCGGAACCAGGAAGCCGCTACTGCCGCCGATACAGCGCATAGGGTACGAATCGTGGACTCCAAAGGTGCTCTTGTGAGTACGCTCCCATCCGAAGAAGTAAACGTAGACGCCACTGTGCCCTCCGGGGATGAGGGTCGAAAGATCGTCCTCGCCGAACGCTCCGATCCCGGCTGGACCGCGTGGATGGATGGTCGCCAACTGCGGGCCACAACATCAGGTTGGTCACAGGCGTTCGAGCTGCCTGCCAGCGGAGGCGACCTTGAGATCCGGTACGCAAACCCCTGGGCCCTGTGGTTCGGGATCCTGCAAGCGGTGGTCATCGGTCTCACGGTCCTGCTGGCTGTGCCGATGCCCGCACGCCGTAGCCGAACCGGCATGTCGAGGGACGAAGTCTCCCTCCGTAAGGAGTACAGCAGTGTCTGAGGACCAGAAGAACGTGTCCGGCGAAAGCACTGAAGCCCAGGAGCCCAAGAAATCCCGCAGCGCCAGCTCCAGCCGCAGCGCCGGCTCCAGCCGCAGCTCCAACAGCCGCAGCTCCAATAGGGGAGCCATCACCGGCGTCCTGTCAGCAGTGGTCATCCTTGCCGCCAGCGGAGGGGCAGTAGCCGCCACATCCATGGTGCCTGAACCCTCAGGCGGGACCTCCGTGGACATCCGCCAGGCTGACGTACCTGCTGGCCGCGCCCTGGCGGTGTGTCCCGAACCCGCGCGGCTTGTCAACGGAACCGTGGTCGGCACGGACGCTGACTTCAGTCCTGTATCCACCACGGCCACCAGCGCCCTGAATGCAGTGGTGCTCAGTAACCCGGCCGGAACAGTGCCAGGGAGCAGTGTGGCAGCGTTGGGTGGTGACCTGGTGGCCCGGATCGCAGAGGCACCCAGCAGTACGCCTCCGCCCACAGCTGGCCCGCCGGTACTTGCCGCCGGCGTAGCGTCCATCACCCCGGTGACGTCACCGGCCGTGGTGGGTGCCGATGCCATGGGAAACGAGCAGGCGTCCCTGGCTGCCAACCTCAGTTACTCAGCCACTGACGGCGATCTCCGGGGCCTGGCGGCAACTCAATGCCAGCCACCGGGCAATGACGCGTGGTTATTGGGCGCCAACACTGCTGTTGGTCGGACTGCCGTTCTGAACGTGAGTAACGCCTCCGAGACTCCGGCCACGGTCAACCTTGAACTGTATGGATACGAGGGGCAGATCCAGGCGCCCGGGGCCCGTGGTCTCCTGGTAGCTCCCGGCACCACCCGTTCGGTTAACCTGGCCGGCCTCGCGCCCGGTGAATCGCAACTTGCCGTGCACGTGCGCAGCACGGGAGGCCCCGTTGCCGCCACTATCCAACAGAGCGTGTTGCGCGGAATCGCTCCCGGTGGTGTGGAGTACCTTTCGCCGGGTGCTGGTCCATCGAACCTTCAGGTCATGTCCGGCGTCGATATTCAAGACCCGTCTGGCGTCAAAACCCTGGCCGCGAAGCCGGGGTTCGCGGATGCCGTTCCGGCGCTTCAGATCGCCGTACCCGGTTCTACTGACGCCGTGGTGCAGGTCAGCCTTTACGGTGCCAACGGAGAACGCAAAATTCCCAACGGGGGAGTGGTGACGGTCAAAGGCGGGACGGTGGCCACCCTCAACCTTGACGGCGTCCCAGCCGGCAGCTATACCGTCAGGGCCAGCTCGGATGTCTCTTTCCTGGCATCAGCGAGGGTCACCCGTGGAACCAAAGCCGAAGATGCAACGGACTTAGCCTGGTCTCCGTCGTCGGCCCGCCTCGGTAGCCAGCACTTGGTGGCCGTTCCCAGGGACGGGCAGAAGTTCCTGAGCTTTGGTGTCCCTGAAGGGCGAGGCACAGTCAGCTACGCTCCGGTGACTGCCGACGGAAAGGTTGGCAAGTCCATTGACGTGGATATGTCCGGCGGGACCACCTCCATGATCGAGCTACCAGAGAAGTCCGGCAACTCCGTGGTGGCCGGTTATGTGGTGTCCGCGTCGGGTGACCCGGTGTACGGCGCACTGGTACTCGGAAAACAAGGACGCACAGACGTTTCGGTCGTGGCGATTCAGGATGCGGCCTCAGGGCTACAGAAGGTGCCGGTCTCGGTCGGCTACTAGGCACACCTTGCAGGCAACAGCACTTATCGCATGAGCCGCCCGACAATGTGAATCGCCCGACAGCACGACCCAGCTGACAGCATGACCCGCCTGCCGGCGTCGGTGTTATTCCGTCGTCACTGGTATCGACGCCGGTAGACCGGGTCCAGGGTCTCAGGCGGCACGCCGAGCATCTCGGCCGTGTACTCCACCACGACGTCGTGGACGAGGTCCTGTAGTTCCTCACGGGTGGAAACGCCCTGTTCAACCACGCGACGGTACACCGTGATCATGGGTGCCTCGCCACGGCCACCGGGCGTGTAGGAGCCCAAAGGGGCCGTATTCCCCAGGGCGACAAGCTGTTCAAGGTTGGGCGGGATTTCGTCCACGGCAAAGAGCACACCGTCCAGTTGCTTGCCCCACATGTCCTGGAGCCGCTCCGCGGAGTCCAGCACCATGTCATCGAATCGCTCCGCGCGGGTGCGGAACCCAGGGAGGTTGGGGAGCATCAGTTCTCCGCGCAGTCCCCGTCCGTGCCGGTTGCGCCGGCGTCGCCGGAAGCCCCGAACTTCCGAACCGGCGTGTTCCTGGGCCTGATCGCCATCGGCGTCAGTCCACCGGATATTGAACCCGGGAACATGTGGCTGTGACTGCATATATCGACTTTAGTCCCGAGGAACCGCCAGCGCGACCTCATGGCCCGCACCGCGCCGCGTCGGGTGATACGCCGGAGACTTCTCACTTGATGCTCGGCACAGTTGGCGGGGCACGGACCATCAATGCGCAATATAGCCGCCCATTGGCGCTAATCTGGGATGTTGTGGGTGCCATTCGTCAGTGTTCCAGATCAGCCTGCCGCCAGTCCGCGGTGGCTACTTTGACGTACGTGTACGCAGAGTCAACCGCAGTCCTGGGGCCTCTGGCCACCTACGCAGAACCGCACGCCTACGATCTCTGCTCCCAACATGCAGAGTCCCTGACGGTTCCGCGTGGCTGGGAAGTCCTGCGTCTGGCCATGCCCACAACGCCGCAGGAACCGGGTCCGGATGATTTGCTGGCACTTGCCAACGCGGTCCGGGAGGCGGCCTCAGCCCCTGCGGAAACTCCTGCCCGGCAAAACCACGCCCAGATGGAGCCGCCCGCCGGCGCCGAGGGCACCCGCCGCGGGCACTTGCGGATCCTCCGGGAACCGACTTAATCGTTCCCGCCACCCGCTTTCCGTGCCACGCTTCCCGGGCTCTGGACGCAATTCGTCGTCGGGATCAAAACACGATCTCCCTGCGCGGTAGTCTGGAATCTGCAGATATATTCGCCAGCGGCGCCATGCCGGCGCCACCCAGGGAGCATCATTCATGCCAAAGGTCAGTCCTGAACTGTTGTCCATCCTGCGCTGCCCCGTGACGGGGTCACCGCTGGTCCAGGAGGGCGATGAGTTGGTTTCCACCGACGCCGCTGCGGACGGCGTAAAGCTCCGCTACACCATTGAGGACGGCATCCCGTTGCTCCTGCCACCGGAACTGCTGGCCGCTGCCAATGCGGCAACGTCGGGCCAGCACGATTCCAAGGCCTGACGCGCCTTCTTCCACATCCGCACGGTACCCCTAAGGACTTTCATGACTTTTGACTTCAAAGTGGCTGACATCACTCTTGCCGAGGCCGGCCGCCACCAGATCCGTTTAGCCGAGCACGAAATGCCGGGCCTTATGTCGCTCCGCGCGGAGTTCGGTGCCTCCCAGCCACTCAAGGGCGCAAGGATCGCCGGTTCCCTCCACATGACGGTCCAGACCGCGGTGCTCATAGAAACCCTCACGGCCCTGGGCGCGGAAGTTCGCTGGGCCTCCTGCAACATCTTCTCCACCCAGGACGAAGCCGCGGCCGCCGTCGTGGTTGGTAAGGGCACCCCCGAGGACCCGCAGGGCGTCCCGGTTTTCGCTTGGAAGGGCGAAACCCTTGAGGAGTACTGGTGGACTGCCGAGCAGATCCTCACCTGGCCCGGCGCTGACGCCAACCCGGAGTTGGGTCCCAACATGATTCTCGACGACGGCGGCGACGCCACGCTGCTGCTGCACAAGGGCGTCGACTTCGAAGCTGCAGGTGCCGTCCCCACTGCCGCTGAAGATGATCCGGAGGAATACGTCCTCATCCTGGATCTTCTGCGCAGGACCCTTGCCGCTGATCCGCAGAAGTGGACCCGCCTGGCAGCCCGTATTGAGGGCGTCACCGAGGAAACCACCACCGGTGTGCACCGCCTCTACCAGCTCGCGGAGCAGGGCAAGCTGCTGTTCCCGGCCATCAACGTCAACGACTCCGTCACCAAGAGCAAATTCGATAACAAGTACGGGATCCGTCACTCCCTGCCGGACGGCATCAACAGGGCTACGGACGTCCTCATGGGCGGCAAGGTTGCGGTTGTCTGCGGCTATGGCGACGTCGGCAAGGGCGCCGCCGAGGCGTTGCGCGGCCAGGGTTCCCGGGTCATTGTCACAGAGATTGATCCCATTTGTGCCCTCCAGGCTGCGATGGACGGCTACCAGGTGGCCAAGCTGGAGACGGTGCTCGCCCAGGGTGACATCTTCATCACCACCACGGGCAACAAGGACGTCATCATGGCCGAGCACATGCTGGGCATGAAGAACAAGGCAATCGTTGGAAACATCGGCCACTTCGACAACGAGATCGACATCGCCGGGCTTGCAAGGATTCCGGGCGTCAAGAAGGTTGAGATCAAGCCGCAGGTGCACGAATGGGTGTTCGAGGCCGGCACGGATTCGGAGCGTTCCATCATTGTGCTGTCCGAGGGTAGGTTGCTTAACCTTGGCAATGCCACTGGCCACCCGTCGTTCGTGATGAGTAACTCCTTCGCCAACCAGACCATTGCGCAGATTGAACTCTGGACGAAGAAGGACCAGCCGGCCGGAGAGCGCGAGTACCAGAATCAGGTCTACGTCCTCCCCAAGATCCTGGATGAGAAGGTTGCGCGACTCCACCTGGATGCTCTGGGCGTGGAGCTGACCGAACTGAGCAAGGATCAGGCCGACTACCTCGACTTGGACGTTGCAGGGCCGTACAAGCCGGAGCACTACCGCTACTAGGCTTCACTGCTTGCCGGTGCCGGCAATACCCAAATCGATGGTGAAAGGCCGGACACGCGACCAGCGTGTCCGGCCTTTCGGCTAGAATTGGGTGTTCAGTAATGCTTGCGGGGGACAGGATGACGGGAACCATGACGGAAGTCGCCACACGGAAAAAGGGCAAGATCCTTGCCATTATTGGAGTCTGCGCAGCCATTGTGGTGGGCGGAATTGGCGTGGTCACGGTACCCGGACTGCTGGCCGGATCTCCCCAGGAAACGGCCGTTGCACCGTCGCCTGCCCCCCACTGTGGAGGCCAAGCCCGTGGAATTGGGCATCACCCCCCTGGATGGGGCTGTTGAGTGGAATCCCGTGGTTGGCCCCCAGATCAAAGCGGTCAACGGCAAGCTGAAGGACGTGGTGCTGGCGCCGGTTAGCGGCGGGGCACCTGTGCAAGGCAAGACCAGCCCTGATGGCAGCACCTGGACCACTCTGGAAGTCCTGAAGTTCAAAACCCAATACAACTACTCCTTCACCGTGGTTGATACTGCGGGGAAAGAGACCAAAAAGTCACAGACCTTCACCACTGTTTCCGCAGCTTACGAGGCCGACGCGTCCATCTACCCCCGCAACGGCACCACGGCTGGCTCCGGGCAGCCTATTGAAATCAACTTCAGCGAGCCCGTAGTGGACAAAGCGGCCATGGAAAAGCGGGTTGCCATTACCGTCTCATCCGGCCAGCCTGTGGCCTGGCACTGGTACTCAGACAAGAAAGTCAGGATCCGTCCGGAGGCCTTCTGGGCTTCAGGCACCACCGTCACCGTGGACATGAAACTCCTGGGCGTCGATTTCGGTAATAACATGATCGGCAACGCGGACGTCGTCTCAACGTTCACTACGGGCCCGCAGCGTGTGGCCGTAGTAGACGACAAAACCAAGACCATGAACGTGTACTCCGACGGCCAGCTGGTCCACACCGCCCCCGTCTCACTGGGCGGGGAAGACTGGCTTTCGCCCACCGGCTACGCGGTCATCATGGAGCAAGAACGCCACTCCAACTTCAACGCCGGCACCATCGGCCTGAAGCCTGGAGACAAGGGATACTACCCGCCGCTCGTGGTTGAATACGCCAACCGCCTGACGTGGTCCGGTGTCTACGTTCACCAGGCTCTCGAAGCCGCGTGGAGCTCTATTGGTGTGGCCAACGTATCGCACGGCTGCGTCGGTCTGTTGCCTGCGGACGCTGCATGGTTCTTCAACAACATGAAGACCGGGGACGTCGTTCAGATCCTCAACACCGGAGCACCGGCAGTGGAACCGCTGGAAGGCTTTGGAGACTGGAACATACCCTGGGCGAGCTACGCTCAACGCTAGTACAGCTGTTAACATCATTGCAGTGATTCTTTCCTGCGCGCTTTGACCCATTTCTCCAGCGCTGACGGTTCGTCGGCCCTGCTCTTTGCGCTGCCCTCCATGGTGATTGCGGGTGTCCCCCTAGGGAACCCGTTGATGGGTTCCCCGGCTCCTTCCACCGGACCTATTCTCTTCACCTGGAGTATGCATGAGACTTTCACCAAACCTCACCCCGGACTGCGGCAACTGCTTCGCCCTGTGCTGTACCGCGCTCGGATTTGCCCGGTCGGCTGACTTTGCGATCGACAAACCTGCCGCTTCGCCGTGCCCGAACATGGCGGACGACTTTTCCTGCACCATTCACCAACGCTTACGGCCCCGGGGCTTCCGCGGCTGCACGGTCTTTGATTGTTTCGGTGCCGGCCAAGTGGTCTCCCAACACACTTTCGCCGGGACCAGTTGGACACAGGATCCCTCATCCATGTCCTCGATGTTCGCGGTGTTCAAAGTAGTCAGGCAACTCCACGAGATGCTCTGGTACCTGGCTGAGGCCCGGCAACGGACCTTCGATCCCGAGCTCGCGGCCGCGGCGGACCACCTGTCAGAGGGCGTAGTAGCCGCCGCCCAAGGTGACGCGTCAACGGTCCTTGCCACCGACGTCGAGACACTCCACAGGCAGGTCCGGGCGCTCCTGATGGAGGTCAGCGAAGACGCCCGCGCCTCTTACGGCGCAGAAGACCAGCAAACGCCCGACGGCGGCCTCCAGCCAGGTGCCGACCTGATGGGCGCCAACCTTGCCAACCAGCGCCTCTGCGGAGCAGATCTCCGCGGCGCGTACCTGATCGGAGCCAATCTGAGGAAGTCAGACCTCACCGCCGTAGACCTCCTGGGAGCTGACCTTCGCGGAGCACAGCTTCACGGAGCGGACCTCTCCAGGGCGCTCTATGTGACCCAACCGCAGATCAACGCCGCCGAAGGCGACCCCCACACCCTCCTACCCCCAAGACTCACAAAACCGGATCACTGGTGAGCCAAACGGGTGGCGGCCGCCCGGCGTCAGTCGGTAGCGGGGCGCTAACTGTCAGTGAACGGCAGTTTCCTGAGTCGCTCGCCTATGGTTGCGTTCCGCTGTTCCGCTTGCCGCAGGCGGATGAGTTCGCGGTTGCGCCGTTCCCCGAGGACTGCGCCTATGTAGTCTTCGGGGATGGTGCCCGCTGGCGGGGGTGGTGCCACGTAACTTGCGAGTTCGGATGCGAGCGATGCCGCCATGTTGACGCGCGAGGCCGGGGCCATGAGATAAGCCTGCTGTACAAAGGTTCCAGCCCGTCGGGCGGTGGCGTCCGGTACCCTGCCGATGTCCGCCATGGCCACCCATGATTGAAGATGATGCGGGGCTACGGGCATGATCCGGGGCTTTGAGGGTACTCGCTGCCGGAGGGAGTAGGTGCCTGCAACAATGTCCCCGAGGCGCTTGGATTTGTCGTTGAAGAGTGCCACACCGATTGCGAGGCCGCCGAAGGTCAGGTAGATCTCCAGGAATCCAAGGAGCCCGCGGATGAGGGCGTGCCGGAAGCGGATGGACCCGCCGTCGTCGCGGACTATTCGTAGCCCTGTTGCGAGCTTTCCCAAGGAACGCCCGCGGGTCAGGGTCTCCACCGTGACGGGGACGATGACCACGGAGAACACAACGCTGCTGAGGATCAGTGCTCGGATGGCGGCATCGTCAAGGTCCCGGGAGGCTGAGGCGATGAGGATGATCAGGAGTATTGCGAGGACCACCTGGGAGATGACATCCAGGATGAGGCCCAGGGCCCGCGCGGCAAAGGAGGCGGGGCGAAGCTCGAGGACTACTGCCTCGCCTGTGATGATTGAACTCATGCCTGCCCCCAAGTTTTGCCAATTCTGTGGGCGCTGTGATCGCCCGCATCAACGAGTCTAGCGGCGGGGCTGACCGCACGGTGGATACAGGCGCTAGGGTGGTGGCGTGGACATTGATGCCTTCTCGGCCGTACATGAGGACAAATGGTCGCGGCTTCATTTCCTGGCGCACAAGCGCAGGCTGACGGGTGCCGAGGCGGACGAACTTCTGCGCCTTTACCAGACGGTGTCCGGGCATCTTTCCTTGATCCGTTCTGTGGCACCGGAGACGGGATTGTCCGCATCCTTGTCCGCAGCGCTGGCCCAGGCGCGGACGCGGTTCACCGGGGCCCGCTCGAATTTCATGGAGGATCTGGCGCGGTTTTTCGTCATTTCACTTCCTGCGGCGTTTTACCGCATCCGGTGGCTGACCCTGTGGTGCGGGCTCGCCTTTGTCCTGGTGGCGGGTGCTTATGCACTGTGGATTGGCACCTCACCGGAGGCATTGAGGGCTGTGGCCTCCAGTGACGCCAGAGTGCAGCAGTACGTGGAGGAAGACTTCATTGACTACTACTCCGAGAATCCGGCAGCCTCCTTTGCCGGCGCAGTGTGGACCAACAACGCTTGGATCTCAGCTCAGGCCGTGGCTTTCGGCGTTACCGGATTCTGGGTGCCCTTCATCCTGTTCATGAACGCGCAGGGGCTGGGAATCGCTGCGGGACTTTTCCTTGCGACGGGGAAGATGGACATTTTCTTCAGCTACATCCTTCCGCACGGTCTCATGGAACTTACGGCCGTTTTCATCGCCTGTGCTGCGGGGCTCAAGATTTTTTGGGCCATGGTGCGGCCGGGCCCGAGGACGAGGCTGCAGGCCGTGGCTGATGAGGGCCGTTCCCTGATCACCATTGCCTTGGGGCTGGTGCTCGTCCTGCTCGTCTCCGGCATTGTGGAAGGCTTTGTGACCCCGAGTTCCCTGCCCGTATGGGCCAAGATCGCTATCGGCGCCTTGGTGTTAGCAGGCTACTGGGTGTACACGCTGGTCCTGGGCGGGAAGGCCGTCCGCGCGGGCGTCACGGGAGACATGGATGCCAACGACGCCGGGTACCGAAGCATCGCAGCGTAGAGCTTACAGTTGCGTTTCAATCTGGTCGCAGCCGGGGTGGCACCGCGTGTCTCTGTAAGGCCGGGCGGTAGGCTCGAAAGCAGACAAGAGAGCCGGCCGCAAGCAATCGCCGGTGGATGCCTACGGAAGTGAACCCGCTGTGAGCGACAAGAGCCAAAAACCACAAGAACCGGACACGGCCGTCCACGAGGACCCCAACGAACCGGCCTTCGACTGGATGAAGCCAAAAACGTCCGGCGGCGCCACCGAGGCCACTCCTGCAGCCACCACTGGAGCCACCACCGTGGCAGCAAAATCTTCAGCTGATTCAACTGCGACGCCAGCTAAGGGCCAGCCCGGTAGCCGCGCGGACCGCAAAGCTGCTGAAGCTGCCGACGCCGGTACTGAAACCCCGTTGTTCGCGGACACCCTTGCCGAAGCCTCCACCAGCAAGGCGCCGGCGCACTATTCTGAACCGTTGCCGACGTCGGCCCTTCAGGTCCGCCCGCCGGAAGACGAAGTGGCGCGACGGAACGCCGAACGCGAGCAAGCGGCAAAGGTGAAGCCAATAGGGCCTCGGGTTTTTCAGGTGCTGCTGGCCATTTCGTACCCGATCATTCTCCTGGTGCTCGCCGTCCGGGCAGTCACCAGTCCGTTGTTCCTGTGGGTGGAGTACAACCGTCCGGGTTTCCCCGGCGACGGATACGGCTTCAGCACTGACGACCGAATGACGTACGGCTCGTACGCTGTGGACTACCTCAGTAACTGGGCCGGCCCCCGGTATCTGGGAGGCTTGGTTAATCAGGACGGGGAGAAGCTCTTCACGGACAGCGAAGTTTCCCATATGGCCGACGTGAAGCTGGTCATCCTGTCCTCCTTCGGGGCAGGGCTCCTGCTCATCATCCTCAGCATCATCGCCATCCTGTATTTGCGTAAGCGGAGCAATGGCGGGATCCGTCGAGGTCTCTTTGCCGGATCCATTGTCACGCTGGTCATCATCATTGGTCTAGCTGTCCTGGCCGCCCTGAGCTGGCAGCAGTTCTTCACGGAATTCCACCGGATTTTCTTTGCCAACGGAACATGGACCTTCGCGCTGGAAGACACCCTCATCCGGCTTTTCCCGGGCCAGTTCTGGATTGACGCGGGCATTGTGATCGGCGCTCTGGTATTCCTGGCGGCCACGGTCACGTTCATCCTGACATGGCCCACCAAGCGGCGCCGCGGCGTTGCGGACAAGCAGGAGGCCGCGGACGAGAACGCTGAGGCACTGGACGAAGAACCTGAGGCTGCAAGCCGGTCCAAGGAAACAACGGACGCCACACGCTAGGGGCTTTTAGCCGCCAGCGCACCACCTGGGCTGAAAGCAGCCTGGGTGGTGCGCTACTTCTCGTACAGCTTCTCCACTGCCGTCGAGAAGTCGCTGAGCACCGCAGCCCGCTTCAGTTTGAGCGAGGGCGTCAGGTGCCCGGACTCGACGCTGAGCTCCGCCGTGATGAAGGCGAACTTCTTAATGGATTCAGCAGCTGAGACGAGTTTGTTGGCCTCGTCCACTGCAGACTGAACCGCTGCCTTCACCCGGTCATCAGCGGCGGCTTCGTCGGGGGACATGGCTGCCACCTTGTTCTCCGCGCACCAGTCAGCAATCCCTTCAGGGTCCAGGCCAAGCAATGCTGCGACGAACGGCCGGCCATCGCCCACCACCACGGCCTGCCCCACCAAGGGGTGTTCGCGCAGTTTCTCCTCCAGCGGAGCCGGCGCCACATTCTTTCCTCCGGCGGTCACTAAGAGGTCCTTTTTGCGTCCGGTGATGGTCAGAAAGCCGTCGGCGTCGAGTTCGCCCAGATCTCCCGTGCGGAAGAACCCGTCAACGAAGGCAGCCCGGGTGGCCTCGTCATTGTTGTGATAGCCCTTGAAGACACCAATGCCCTTGACCAGCACCTCCCCGTCCCGGGCCACCCTGATGGTGGTCCCCGGAAGCGGAATCCCCACGGTCCCGATCCGGGACATAGCGGGTGTGTTGACCGTGCAGGGCGCAGTAGTCTCCGTCAACCCATAGCCCTCAAGAACCGGAACACCGGCTCCATGGAAGAAGTGGTTGTCCCGCAGGCTCAGGGGACTGGCACCGGAAACTGTGTAACCTACATTGCCGCCGAACAGCTCCCTCACCTTGGGGTAGAGGAGTTTGTTGAACAACGAATGCTTCATGCCCAGAAGCCAACCCGGCCCCTGCCCCTCGCCACGGGCGGCGAGGTCCACCGCCGTCGAATACTCAACCGCGGTGGCGGACGCTGCCGAGAAGAGCGCGGATTTTCCGCTCATGGCCGCTTTGTGGCTGGCGCCGGCGTAGACCTTCTCGAAAATGCGCGGTACGGCGAGCAGGAAAGTGGGCTTGAAGGATCCCAGGTCTGCCATCAGTCCATTGGCGCCGGCGCTGTGTCCCAGAGTAATGCCGGCAGTGAGGCAGACTACCTGGACTGCGCGGGCGAGGACGTGCGCCAAGGGCAGGAACATCAATGTCCGCGCGCCTTGCTGCATGAGGAGCTCGGGGAGGAACGGGATGACGTTTCGCGCCACGAGGACAAAGTTTCCGTGGGTGATTTCGCAGCCCTTGGGCTTGCCCGTTGTTCCGGAGGTGTAGACGATGGAGGCGACACTGGCCAGGTTCGCTGCGCTGCGCTGGCGCTCCAGTTCGTTGTCCATGACGCCGATCCCGACGGCGGAGACGCTGGTCAGGTTGGGTGCGTCGCCGTCGTGCTCCATCCGAATGATGGCCACGGGGTCCTCGCCCAGGACGGCAGAGTGCTCCACCAGTGTGTGGACGAGATCTGCTTTGGCGGCGTCCTCCACAAAGATGCGTCGGGCTCCGGAATCGGCCAGGATCCACTCGATCTGGCTTGCCGACGACGTCTCATAAATGGGCACCGTGACTCCGCCGGCCATCCAGATGGCGAAGTCCACCAAAGTCCATTCAAAGCTTGAGCGGGACAACACCGCTACAGGATCTCCAGGGTTGAGTCCTCCTGCGATCAAGCCTTTGGCCAGGGCGGTAACATCGCCAAGGAACCTCGCAGCGGAGACGTTCAACCAACCGTTCGCCGTGTTATGCGCATACAGGTTTCCGAACGGATCCTTATGGCAGCGTTCCAGAAGAAGGTCCGTCACGTTGGTATCCGGGTCCGCCTCGACCAGAAGGTCCGTGCTTGCTTCCCTCACTACTTGACTCCTCCTAGATCCATGATGGCATCCACATTCTCATCCGCCACTCCTGGTAGCTGATGACCTCCGCCGTGAGCACCGGATAGAAGAATGCCGTTGCCAGCACGGCCAACACCATGACCAGAGCCACAATGTAGAGGCCGGACCGTCGCCGCCAGACGGGGTCGCTGCTGCGTCCCAGCACCAACCCCAACACATATGTCAGGCCCAGAACCAGGAAGGGTTCGAAGGACACGGCGTAGAAGATGAACATGGTGCGTTCCGGGTACATGAACCATGGAAGGTACCCGGCTGCCACGCCGGCGAGGATGGCACCGGCCCGCCAGTCGCGGCGGCCCGCCCACCAAAACAAGAGGATCACCAACGCGATGGTTCCACCCCACCAAACCACCGGATTACCCACGGGCAGAATGGCCGAAGAGCATGTCTCAGCCAGGCAGCCGGGAGTGCCCGGTTTGGGAGTCTGGTAGTAGAACGAGGTGGGACGGCCCATGATGAGCCACGTCCAGGGGCTGGACTCATACGGATGGTCCGAGCTCAGGCCCTGATGGAATTTGTAAGCTTCAAGGTGGTAGTGCGCCAGGGAGCGCACGGAGTTGGGCAGCCAATCCCAGCCCGGGGCAGGGTTGGTGGCAGCCCATTGCCGGTAATAGGCGTCTTTCGAGAGGAACCAGCCCGTCCACGTGGCCACGTAGGTGACTGCAGCGATGGGAATGATGGTCACGAATGCCGGCAGGCCGTCCTTGATGATGCCGGCACTGAACCAGCTCCGGATCCCGGCGACACGGCGGGCGTTCAGGTCCCACAGCACGGTCATGATGCCGAAAGCCGCGACGAAGAACAGGGCAGACCATTTGGTGCCCACGGCAAGGCCGAGGCAAAGCCCTGCAACCAGCCGCCACCACCGCATGCCCAGCCAGGGACCGGTGACCAGCTGGGTGGGTGTGGGTAGGCCGCCCGGCGAAGCAGCCGCTTGCGCGGCAAGCCGTGACGCCAAACGGCGTCGGCCGTCGTCGCGGTCCATGAGCAAGGCGCCGAAAGCGGCCAGGATCCACAGGGCCAGGAACACGTCCAGCAGGGACGTCCGGGAAAGCACCAGGTGATGGCCGTCGATGGCCAGCTGGAGACCGGCAACCGCCCCGAGGGTGTGTGAGCGGAAGAGCTTCAGTGCGATCAGTGACACGAGGAAGACCGTCACCGTGCCCGCCAGAGCTGCGCTGAACCGCCAGCCGAAGGGGTTATCGCCGCCAAACAGCCACATCCCGAACGCGATCATCCATTTGCCCACCGGTGGGTGGACAACGTACTCGGGAGTGTTGAGGAGAACATCCGGGTTGCCGGCGATGAAGGAGTCATTGGCGTTGGCCGGCCAACTGCGTTCGTAGCCGCTCACCACATAGGAGTAGGCGTCCTTGACGTAGTACGTTTCATCGAAAACCAGGCTGTGCGGGGCATCAAGGCGGAAGAAGCGGAGAATGCCGCCCAGGATTGCCGTGAGGGTAGGGATCAGCCAAAACCATAAGCGCAGGGACGCCGGGTAGTCCCGCCAGCTTTGGGTTGCGCCGATCAGACGTTCCTTCAATGCCTGGGCGGTGTAAGCCTCGGACGGCCGTGCGATCCAGCGGTGCCCCTCCAGGCCTCGGCCGGGCACACCCCGGCCGGGCAGTCCTCGGCTGGGCCCGGTCTCAGCGGGCGGGGCTTCTTCCGGATGGGCGCGCGACGTGCCTGCGGGTTTCGGTGTGTCCGACTGCCCGTTGTTCTCCGCGGCCTTGGAGTCTTCAGGTTCCGGGCTCGCTGGGGACGCTGCCGGGGATCCGGAAGCGGTGGCAGGAACGGGCGACTGGTTCACCCGCCCATGCTACCTTTCCATCCTTGCTGCAACCCTAAACCCCGCGCCTGCAACCCTGAACCCCGCGCGGTATTAGGCTTGGCAGGTGGACGAACAACGCGGCACCCCTGACGAAGCTCCCTTCAACGAGAACCTGGAAGAGGCGGCTACTGCCTCGGGCGCAACTCCCGGCGTGGGCAGGATTGTCCTGGCGGCAACACCCATAGGCAACGTCGGGGACGCTTCCGCGCGTTTGGTTGAACTCCTTGGCACCTCGGACATCGTGGCCGCAGAGGATACCCGCCGTTTGCACCGGCTGGTCACTGCCCTTGGGGTTGAAGTCAAGGGACGCGTCATCAGCTACCACGAGCACAATGAGGTAGCCAAGACCGGTGAACTGTTGGACCACGTCCGCGCTGGCAAGACCATCCTGATGGTCAGCGACGCCGGGATGCCCGCAGTTTCGGACCCCGGCTTCCGTCTGGTGGAGGGTGCGGTTGCTGCCGGGCTGACGGTCACGGCGGTTCCCGGCCCTTCCGCGGTACTGACGGCGCTGGCGCTATCCGGTTTGCCCACCGACCGTTTCTGCTTTGAAGGATTCCTGCCGCGAAAGTCAGGGGACAGGAACTCACGCCTTGCAGACCTGGCCGACGAACGCCGCACCATGGTCTTCTTTGAGGCCCCGCACAGGCTTGAGGTCATGTTGCGGGCACTTCATGAGCGTTTCGGGGCCGATCGCCGCGTGGCAGTCTGCCGTGAGCTGACCAAGACGTATGAAGAAGTCATTCGCGGCACGTTGCGTGAACTGCTCCAGTGGGCAGAGAACAACGAGGTCCGTGGCGAGATCGCGGTTGTGGTGGCCGGTGCGCCCGAACATGAACCCGGCAAGCCGGAGGACCACGTCGCAGCGGTCAACGAGCTCATTTCGCAAGGCATCCGGTTGAAGGAGGCCGTAGCCGCAGTGGCCGAGGAGGCCCGGGTCAGCAAGCGGGAGCTCTACTCAGCGGTACTAGCAGCGCGCTGACCTATGCTGTGCACCTGCACAAATCGACGACCATGTGGCAGTGCGTGAAGGCGTAGACACTGCTTCTCGTGGGGCAGTACCGTGGCAGTAATTCAAGCCACTTCCGGCAACGAACCCCTGTGGTGCAATTCTCCAAAGCACCCAAGACGAAGGAGTCGCCATGACTGTCACGGTTGAACGCGAAAGCGAACTGCTGGCTTCCGTCCCTACCGGCCTGCTGATCAACGGTCAGTGGCGCCCGGCTGGTTCCGGAAAGACCTTTGATGTTGAGGACCCGGCAACGGGCAAGGTCCTGCTCAGCATCTCCGATGCCGGTGCTGAAGACGGCGCTGCCGCCCTCGACGCCGCTGCTGCCGCCCAGGCTGACTGGGCACGCACCGCACCGCGCGAACGCGGCGAAATTCTGCGCCGTGCCTTCGAGCTGGTCACTGAGCGTGCCGAAGACTTCGCGCTGCTGATGACCTTGGAAATGGGCAAGCCCCTGGCCGAAGCCCGTGGTGAAGTGACCTACGGTGCCGAATTCCTGCGCTGGTTCTCGGAAGAAGCTGTCCGCGTGTCCGGCCGCTATTCCGCAGCACCTGATGGCAAGAACCGCCTGCTGGTGCAGAAGAAGCCGGTGGGCCCCTGCCTGCTGATCACCCCGTGGAACTTCCCGCTGGCCATGGCCACCCGCAAGGTAGCCCCAGCTGTCGCAGCCGGCTGCACCATGGTGCTCAAGCCCGCAAACCTGACCCCGCTGACCAGCCTCCTGTTCGCCCAGGTCATGCAGGAAGCCGGCCTTCCCGCCGGTGTCCTGAACGTCATCCAGACCTCCACGGCAGGCGCTGTCACGGGCCCGCTGATCAAGGATGACCGTCTCCGCAAGATCTCCTTCACCGGCTCCACCCCGGTGGGCCAGGCCCTGATCCGTGAAGCCGCGGACAAGGTCCTGCGCACCTCCATGGAACTGGGTGGCAACGCCCCGTTCGTGGTCTTCGAGGACGCGGACCTGGACAAGGCTGTTGAAGGTGCCATCGCCGCGAAGATGCGCAACATGGGCGAGGCCTGCACCGCAGCAAACCGCTTCATTGTGCACGAGTCCATCGCCGATTCCTTCGCGGAGAAGTTCGCCGCCAAGATCGGCGCACTCACCACCGCCCGCGGCACCGAGCCGGAGTCCAAGGTTGGCCCGCTGATCGACGGCAAGGCCCGCGACGGCGTTCACGCCCTGGTTTCCGAAGCCGTAGCAGGAGGTGCCACAGCAGTCACCGGTGGTGCCGCCGTCGACGGTCCCGGTTACTTCTACCAGCCCACCGTGCTGAAGAACGTTGCCGCAGATGCCCGCATCTTGCAGGAAGAGATCTTCGGACCGGTAGCGCCCATCATCACCTTCTCCACCGAAGACGACGCTGTTCGACTGGCCAACAACACCGAATACGGCCTGGTTGCCTACGTCTTCACCAAGGACCTCAACCGTGGCCTGCGCATCAGCGAAAGGATCGAGACCGGCATGCTCGGCCTCAACGCCGGTGTGATCTCCAACGCCGCCGCGCCGTTCGGTGGAGTCAAGCAGTCCGGCCTGGGCCGCGAAGGCGGCTCCGAAGGCATCGAAGAGTACCTCTACACCCAGTACGTAGGTATCGCGGACCCGTACGCCGACTAATGCTGCTCTTTCCACCAAGGAGCCCTGTCCGCCGCTCTCGCAACAAGAACGGCTGACACATGCAGGGGCCCGGCCCCGGAACCACAAGTTCCGGCGTCGGGCCCTTTGCGTCTGAATCCGGATCAGCGGTCCCGGACCTAGTGGCGCTGGGGGAGCAATCCTTTGAGCCTGCGCCAGGAAAAAGCGATCGCCCGCCCCGTTGCCGTGCCGAACCTTCCAACAGCCCGGAACGGTGCGCCGAGGGCATGCACCCAACGCTGCATCATCGACGGCGGCAGCCAGTCCGCGCGGAAGCGGACCAACCAGCGGGCATTGTTCCGCAACGATTCGCGAACGACAGCGATCCGGGCGGCCGCTGACGGCGCAATCGTCATGGTTCGGCCGTACCGTTGCCGTTCGAAGTCCGAGGTGAGGGACGCGACTGCCTCATGTGCGGCGTCGTCGAGTCCTCCCGCGACCCCCAAGGCGGAGCTGGAGCGCAGCCGGGCGGAGAAATGCCTCGGCGTCTCGCTGGGCGTTGACGGCACGCCGTAGTCGGTGGAGAGATCCTGCAACTCCGCCCACGCCAGTTCAGGGGCAGGATCCTTATAGCCCGGGAGCTCGGAATCGGCCGGAGGCTTTTGGCTGAGCCGGCGTCGCCGGAGCACCGTCCGGCTCAGCCTCGGCGACCACAGGAATCCAGCAAGCACCAGGACCCCGGCCACTGCGGCGCCGATCGCCGGCCACGGGTTCACTGCGGCCGAACTTGCGGCAGGCGTATTCAAGCCAGGGAGTGGGGCGGCTGGGGTGGGAGCGGGGGCGGGGGTGGTAAGCACCTCTTTCTCATCGGCGTTGGTGCTCAAGTTGCCGGCTATCGAACTTTCCGTCGCGTAGTCCGGAGGAACGCCGCGGGACGGTGTCGGCTCGAAGGGGACCCAGCCCAGGCCCTCGAAGTACAGCTCAGGCCACGCGTGCGCGTCCCGGGCGTCAACCTCGTACTCGGGGAAGGATCCCTGACCCACCAAGGCCACCGATTCACCCGTGAGGCGGCCCGGCGCGTAGCCCACCGCAATCCTGCTGGGGATGCCTTCAGCCCGTGCCATGACCGCCATGGCGGAGGAGAAATGGACGCAATAGCCGCTCTTCACTGCAAGGAAGTCGGCCAGGACCGAGAGGCCATTGCCGTCATAGCCATTCTGGACGGGAGCCTGAAGTGAATAAGTGAACTCGCCTGAACGCAAGTACTTCTGGATGGCCAGCGCCTTCGCGTAATTGCTGCCAGCCGATGCCGTGACGGTATCAGCCGTTTGGCGCACGATATCCGGAAGGTTCCCGGGGACCTTCAGAAAGTCCTCGGAGATATCCTGCGGAACAGCATTGGCCTGGGATAGGGACTGCGCAGTGATCTTGGGAGCTGCGGAGAAAACCACATACCGTTGCGCGCGGGTGGTGGTCTCCGTGCTCATGATGCTCAAGGTTGATGGATCCCACGTCCATCGTCCGTTAAGGCCGTTTACGGAGGCGGGGGCAAATGGAGCAGGAAGGTAAGGGCTGGAAAACAGGCCCGCATTGACCGACGTGACTGCGTTGACCACCTCGCCTTGGATCGCATATCCGGTCTCGATCCTGTCCACGCCCGCCCGGCGACCCGCCCCCCGATCATCAGGGGCCCAGGTTTCGCCGTCGAAGTTCTCCACCGTCACGGACCGGAGGTACAGGGGAGCACTGGCACTGGTGGCATAGGTGATGCGTCCCGAACCGGTGGGGCTGCGGAGGCTGTTGCCCAAAGTGATCATGGGGTTGAGCCCATTGGAGGTTCCCCACGGGCTCAGCCGGGAGCCCTGCGGAAAGGTGCCGGTCTCGAAACCGGGAATCACCACAGGGACGGTCATGGTCAAGGCCAGTGCCAGGCCGCCTGTAATCACAGAGCGCCTGAACTGCCCGGCTCCGCGTCCTGAACCCGACTGCAACCTCGCATCCGGGGCGAACCAGTGGCTGCACCCGAGGATGAGCAGGTAGCCCACGGCCGCGCCCATGAATCCGGCGACGCCCACGCTCTGGGGCTTGATGGTTGCCGGGACCACCATGACAGCCAGGAGACCAATACCGCTGGCGGCCGGCATGGACAGGGGAACGGCAAGGGCATCGATCAAGATCACCAAGAGGCCCAGGCAAGCGCAGAGGACAAAGACGATCCCCGCGTTGGGTGCTACAGGAGCACTTTCGGACACCACTGTCTCTGCAGCCCGTTTGATAAGGCGTCCGACGGCGGTGAAGGTTCCGGTGGTGGGGATGAACCCCGCCAGGCTTTCCTGGCGGCAGAAAATGAAGCTGAGGATGCCGGCCAACGAGGCAAATGAGGCCAAAGTGACCAACAACGGCTGGGCACGGAGCGCCCGGAGTACAGCAAGCGTCAGTGCGACCACCACCACGGTGGTGATCAGCGGCATGAACCAGGCCCAGCCCCTCAGGACTCCATTCAGGGACAGGGCAGCGCCAAGAACGGCCACTGAGACTGATCCCGCCATGACCCACGGGTATGGTCCGGCCCCCGGGGCCCGTGGCCGTAGCGGCTTGCCGGGTGCGGGCGTGCCGGAATCGGGCGTGCCGGAAGGACCGCCGGGTTGAGTCGGCGCGTTGGGGGAGCCTTGGTGTGATGTAGCTGTCATCGGGGCACCGCCGCTCCACGCCGGACATCCATGGCGGCATCGGCCGCCGCCACGATTCCGCCCTCGTCGAAGGCAGACCAGGCTGCGGTCAGCCGGGTCTTTGAGGTGACTGCCGCCGCTCTCCAACCTGCCAGGCGCAGGATCTCCAATACTTGGTCGGTGTTACGCGAAGCATCGGTCACCACCATGGCGAAAGCATTGGCGCCATACCCGGCCGCGGGAGCGAGCGCCCGTGCTTCTGCGAGTGTCAGGTTGCCCACCAAGGCCAGCAGGGGGCCGCGCAGGCGATGCGCCGAGAGTTTGTCCATCAGGTGGTCGTTGAACGGAGAATCCGCAGTCTCCGCGCCCGCTGCGCCGGAGGTGCCCTCTTTATGTTCCGGACCGGATTTGTGGTCCCCGTTCTCGGCCCGGTGGTGATCCGGCCTGACGTGCCGGGGGCCGCTCAGCTCCACAGCCGCCAAAGCCTCGGCGATTGCCTGAAGGCCGCCCGCACCCGAGAACTCCTCCGCATCAGGATCCGCGGCCGACCTCGAACGGTGGAACGCCGGCCCACCGAACGAGTCAAGGAGCCGCAACGAATAACTTCGTTCCGCCAAGTGTGCGGCGATCGACATCGCTGCCGTAACTGTCCACTCAAAGTTGGTACTGGTGACCAAATCCGAATCTTCGTCACGGCTTCCGAACACGGAGCCGTTTCCGGAGGCAAAGGCGGTGAACCTTTGGTCAAGGATGAGAGTCGCTTCCGGTGTGGTTACCGACTCCTCCTGACGGACCATGAGCTGGCCATGGCGGGCCGTAGCGGCCCAGTGAACGCGTCGCATGGGGTCCCCATGCCTATACTCGCGGGTCATAATGTCGTCGTCGCTGGGATTGGCCCGGATGCGGGTTGCCGTCACGCCGTCATTGCCCCGCGCCCCGGCCAGGCCCGTGACGGGAAGTTCGACGGCGGCAGGCGTCACGGTCAGGAGGTCGCCGTCGTCAATTGCGTGCCTGCGCAAAGACAAACCAAACGGGTCACTGAACTCTGCCGTGACCGGACCGATCCGGAACTGTCCACGCTTGCCCGAGCGAAGGTGATACTCGTAGCGGCTGGTGCCACCTGACGCTGACCTGGCCGGAAAACGGAAAGCGGGAGGCTCCCCGAAACGCTGAGGCAACTGCTCCTCCATGATGACCTGCCCCGTGGCAGATGAAGAACGGGCAATGGCCAGGCGAACAGTGGTGGTGCTTGAGGTTTCCACCGTGGACGGGTTGAATTCGCGGTACACCTGGAACTTTGGTTTGAGTACCCGGACGCCGGCAAGCGCCACCAATGGCAGGAGAATCAGCAGGACCGCCAAGGACAGGAGATCGCGCCTTCCCATGACGTAGGCGCACCCCAGGGAAAGGGCCCCGGCTGCCAGGAGTCCCCAGCCACGGTTGGTGAATAAATGCTTGGGAAGCCGATCCAAGAGCGCCATTGGGGCGTGTCTCCTAAACGCTATGCCTGTCCCTGCGCCATGCGCCGGGCGGTTCCTGGGCAACGGGCAGGGAAGCGAAGATGCCCCGAAGAATACTCTGTGGAGTATCGCCGGAACTCGCGGCTTTGCGATCCAGGATGATCCGGTGGGCCAGCACCGATTCGGCAACGTCCACCACGTCATCAGGGAGGACAAAATCGCGGCCATCCAAAGCTGCCGTGGCCTTGGCAGCACGCAACAATTGCAGCAAAGACCGAGGGCTGGCGCCCAGGCGAAGGCGTGCGCTGTCCCGGGTGGCCCGTCCAATGGCCACCGTGTACTCCTTGATGGCCGTGGAGACGTACACCTGCTGGACCGTGGAAATCATGGCAGCAACATCGGCAGCGGTCACCACGGGAGTCACGTTTACCAAGGGCGAGGACGCCTGATGCGTCTCCAGCATCTCGATTTCGGCGTCCTTGTCCGGGTAGCCCATGGAAATCCGAGCCATGAAGCGGTCACGCTGGGCTTCAGGAAGCGGGTAGGTGCCTTCCATTTCGATGGGATTCTGTGTGGCTACCACCATGAAGGGCAATCCCAGCTGGTAGGAATGGCCGTCCACGGTTACCTGGTGCTCCTCCATGCATTCCAGCAGCGCGGACTGGGTTTTGGCCGAAGCGCGGTTGATTTCGTCACCGATGACGATGTTCGCGAACACGGCGCCGGGGCGGAACTCGAACTGCCGGGAAGACTGGTTGTAGATGGACACGCCAGTGACATCGGAGGGAAGCAGGTCAGGGGTGAACTGTATTCGGGAGACCGTACAGTCCACACTCCTCGCCAACGTCTTGGCCAACAGGGTCTTGCCCACGCCCGGGACGTCCTCCAAAAGAAGGTGACCCTGGGCCAGGAGGACCGTCAGGGCGAGCTTTGCCGCGTCCGCTTTGCCGTCTATGACCTTATTGATGGAACCCAGGATGCGCTGGCTGGCATCGTGGAACCGTTCCGCGTCCATGACCTGCGGCCTATGCCCGTTGAGCCCGGAACCATCCTGTGGCAGGGTGCTGTAAGCCTCGCCCTGGACGGGCGGAGGCTCAACGGTGACTTGTTGCTTGGACTCCATGAATCGCCCTTCAGCCGTGGCCTCGGCAACAGCAATCTTCGCTAAACGCTGTTGTTGTTGACCGCTTGTCCGTTCCAGACTACCTAGACATTGGCCGCCGCTGACATAGTGCTCCGGAATTTATGTGCCATGTGGAATTTAGTGTGTACAACTTGGTGGTTGCCCAAGGAGGACCGCAGTCCGATTAAGGTGGAAGCATGTGCAACTCCCTCGCCCCAGCACCCTACAGGGCGCCATCCGATGCAGCAGAAGAAAAAGATTCCCGCCGGGAATACCCGCCGGCACCGGAGCCCCTCCCCGTAGCCGTCATGGATAACCACACACATCTGGACTTCAGGCACGGACTGATCGAGGTCTCCGTCAGGGATGCCATGGACTCCGCAGAAGCGGTGGGCGTGCAGGGAGCCGTGCAGGTAGGTTGCGACCTCGAATCGTCACGATTCACAGTGCAGGCCGTGGACGCTGATCCCCGGCTACTGGGCGCCGTGGCCATCCACCCCAACGACGCCCCCGAATACGCGGCCCGCGGGGAGCTGGAATCCGCGCTCGCCGAGATCGAGGAGTTGGCCCGGCATCCGCGGATACGGGCCATCGGTGAGACAGGGTTGGATTTCTTCCGGACCCACGGTGAAGGACTGGCGCATCAGCGGTACTCGTTCCGCCGCCACATCGACATCGCCAAACGGCTTGACCTGACGCTGCAGATTCACGACCGCGACGCCCACGACGACGTCGTCCAGGTTCTGCGCGAAGAAGGCGCTCCCGAGCGTGTGGTTTTCCACTGCTTCTCCGGAGATGAAGAACTCGCCCGGATATGCAACCGGAACGGATGGTACATGTCGTTCGCCGGGACAATGACGTTCAAGAATGCCGGGAACCTCCGCGCCGCCCTCGCCATCGCCGAGCCAAGCAGGATTCTGGTGGAAACCGATGCACCGTTCCTCACACCCCATCCCCACCGTGGCAAGCCAAATGCCAGCTATATGGTGCCCTACACGGTCCGGTCCATGGCGGACGTGACAGGAGATGACTTGTCCGAACTTTGTTCCCGCCTGGCCGAAAATACCTTGAATGCCTACGGATCCTGGGCATAAACGGCCCTTTTGCGTCCAGGTTCAGCAGCCCGGCTGGATACCCGGTATGCACGTTTCTTGGTTCGTTTATAACGGATCGGTTACTGTGTTAAACAAGTAGCCGGGGTCGGGGAAGGCCTTCGGACAACTGCGTCGGTTCATTCCGGGGCAATCAGTTGAATGTTTTTTGGCGGCGCAGATGCCGGCAGCAAGAGCAGGACCAGGCGTGTTGCCTGGCCCTGATGTTTTGCGGTCGGCATTACTTTTGCGCTTTTCCCCGTGCCCGGATGGTCTGAGAGTAATGGGCGATCGTGATCAAGTTCTTCACAACGGATGGCAAGTTCAGCTTCCTCAAAGTAGGTACCCAGTTGCTGGTAGTCGCGGCGCTGGTGGTTGGAGTTGTGGCCTTCGTGGGCAACAACAAGACCGTCACCCTCAACGTGGACGGCAAAGTGAGCTCCATCCAGACCTTTGGCGGCACTGTTGACCAAGTGGTCAAGGCAGCCAAGGTCGAGCTGAAGGACGCGGACCGCGTTTCGCCGGCCCTCGACGCGAAGGTCGACAACGGTTCAGTGGTGAACGTCAACCTGGCCAAGGCCGTGTCCATCGAACTGGACGGCGCCCGGAAGACCGTGAACACCACGGCCCCTGATGTTGCAGGCCTTGTGAGCGAGCTCGGCGTAGCCAGTTCCTCCGAAATCTCCCAGCCCAAGGAAGCGTCGTTGGAAGTAACCGGCTCGTTCGTTTCCATCTCCACGCCCAAGACCATCAGCGTCGTAGCTGACGGCAAGGACACCAGCACCACCACGACGGCGGCCGACGTCGCCACCGTGCTCAAGGAGACCGGAATTACTGTGGGCGCCAACGACCACATCTCCCAGCCCGGCAATGCTCCGATCGTCCAGGACATGGTAATCAAGGTCTCCCGCGTGGACACCAGCAAGACCGCCGAAGCCACAGAAGAAGTTCCCTTCGAAAGCGTGAAGAGCGACAGCGCGGAGCTCTTCAAAGGCGAAGAGAAGGTGACCCAGGAAGGCGTGGCAGGATCGTTGGTCAAGACTTTCAAGCTTGTCCTCGTCGACGGCCGTGAAGCTTCCCGCACCCTGGTCTCCAGCAACGTCGCCACCCAGCCGGTTCCCGAGAAGATCAGCGTCGGCACCAAGGCCCGTCCCGTTGCCACTCCCGCTCCCCAGGCAGCAGCCGCCGCAGCGGCACCCGCAGCCAGCGGCCCCACCGGCGCCCCGAACGAAGCCATGTGGGACAGGATTGCGCAGTGCGAATCGGGCGGAAACTGGTCCATCAACACCGGCAACGGCTACTACGGCGGACTGCAGTTCTCCAGCCCCACCTGGTTGGCAAACGGTGGTGGAGCCTACGCTCCCAACGCCAGCCTGGCCACCAAAGCGCAGCAGATTGACATCGCAAACCGCCTCTACGCAAAGAACGGCCTCAGCGACTGGGGATGCGCCCACGCGGCCTGACCCCGCACAGGCGATACGATACCTAGGTGACTGAACCGAATTCCGAACCCGCCGCCGTCGCGCCTTTGATGGGTGCCACAGATATCCGACGGCTCGCCGAAGAAATCGGTGTACGCCCCACCAAAACGCTGGGGCAGAACTTTGTGATCGACGGCAACACGATCCGCAGGATCGTGGCCGCTGCCAACATAGCCGATGGTGAGACCGTGCTGGAGGTTGGCCCCGGCCTTGGCTCCCTGACGCTCGGCTTGCTGGACGCAGCCAAGACCGTGGTCGCCGTCGAAATCGACCCCGTCTTGGCGGAAAAACTGCCCGAGACCGTGCGGGCCTGGCGTCCCGAGGCGGAAGAGAACTTCCACCTGGTGCTCTCGGACGCCATGAAGGTCACCGAACTGCCCCTGCCTCCCACCGCGTTGGTGGCCAACCTGCCCTACAACGTGGCTGTGCCCGTGGTGCTTCACCTGCTGCAGCATTTCCCTAGCCTCCAGCACGGCCTGGTCATGGTGCAGGACGAGGTTGCCGACCGTCTTGCCGCCACGCCGGGTTCCAAGATCTACGGTGTTCCGTCGGTCAAGGCTGCCTGGTACGGGCACATGCGCAAGGCGGGTGTGATCGGAATGAACGTGTTTTGGCCGGCACCGAAAATCCATTCAGGATTGGTGGCTTTCACCCGGCACGACCCCCCGGAAACGCATGCAACCCGTGAACAAGTGTTCGCTGTCATTGACGCAGCCTTCGCGCAGCGGCGGAAGACACTGCGAGCAGCACTTGCCGGTTGGGCCGGGAGCGCCTCCGAAGCCGAACGGTGCCTCGTTGCCGCCGGTGTTGACCCCACCGCACGCGGCGAGGTCCTGGACATCAACGCCTACGTCAAGATCGCCGAAGCCCGCCACCCTGTGAGCGCATGAACCCGGGCGGCCGCAAACCCAGCAGCCTCCCGTTCGTGGGGGAGCGCTTCCACGCTCGCACAGTTCGGGTCAAAGCCCCGGGCAAAGTCAACGTCTCCCTGAGCGTGGGCCCGTTGCGGCCTGATGGCTACCACTCGGTTGCCAGCGTGTACTTGGCCGTCTCCCTGTATGAGGAAGTGGCTGCCACAAGTACAGAGACTCCAGGAATCACCGTCAGCATCAGCCCGGACAGCACACTGGACCTTGACGGTGTGGATATCCCCTTGGACGAACGCAACCTCGCCTACAAAGCGGCAGCCATCATGGCCGAAGTGTCTGAAAAGCCAACAGGCGTGCACTTGGAAATCACCAAACGTGTGCCCGTGGCCGGTGGAATGGGCGGCGGATCCGCAGATGCCGCAGCCACCCTGTTGGCGTGCGACGCACTGTGGAACAGCGGCCTCTCACGCGAGGAACTCGCGCATTTGGCGGCCGAGCTGGGCGCGGACGTTCCGTTTTCGCTCCTGGGCGGCACCGCCGTCGGGCTTGGCGTGGGAGACGAACTCTCACCCGCACTGGCCAAGGCACAAATGGACTGGGTGCTGGTTTTTGCCGACTACGGGCTGTCCACACCTGACGTATTCCGCACCCTTGACGGTCTCCGGGATTCCGAAGGCGCCGAGATTCCGGAGCCCGTTGATGTTGACCCCACCATCCTCCAGGCCCTGCGGAACGGCGATCCCGAAACCCTCAGCCGCGTGCTCATCAACGACCTCCAGCGGGCCTCCATCACGCTCGCCCCCCAACTTCGCGACACCATTGGGCTGGGCGAAGCGCGAGGCGCCCTCGCCGGCATGGTGTCAGGCTCCGGTCCCACCATCGCGCTGCTTGCCCGGGATTCCGTCGCAGCCGCGGTTCTTGCTGAAGAGCTCGGCCACCGTGGACACAATGCCCTGGCCGTACACGGTCCGGTTCCCGGCGCCCGGATCATCTCCGATACCCTCCTTTAGTACCCTCCAGCTCCCGTACCCCCGCATTCCAGCAGTAGAAAGTAGTACCCATTGGCCCACCTGCTTGGCGGCGAAAACCTCACCGTTTCGTTCGCGACCCGCACTGTCCTCGACGGCGTCACCCTAGGCTTGGAGGATGGCGACCGCATCGGCATGGTGGGCCGCAACGGCGACGGTAAATCGACGCTCATGCGCCTGCTCGCCTCCCGCTCGACGCCGGACTCCGGTCGCGTCACCAAGCGCGGGGACGTCAACGTCGGCTACCTGGACCAGGGCGACGTGCTCGACGGCGACCTGACAGTGGGCGCTGCGATCGTCGGCGACCGCGCGGACCACGAATGGGCGGCCAATCCCAAGATCCGCGAAGTCATGGGCGGACTGGTGGGCGATGTGGACTGGCACGCCAACGTCCACGCCCTCTCCGGTGGCCAGAAGCGCCGCGTCGCGCTGGCCAAGCTCCTCATCGAAGACCACGACGTCATCATGCTGGACGAACCCACCAACCACCTCGACGTCGAAGGCGTCGCCTGGCTGGCCCGGCACCTCAAGACACGCTGGCGCGCCAACCAGGGCGCCTTCCTCGTAGTCACCCACGACCGCTGGTTCCTGGACGAAGTCTGCAATTACACCTGGGAAGTCCACGACGCCATGGTGGACATGTTCGACGGCGGGTACGCCGCCTACGTCTTGGCGCGCGCCGAGCGCGACCGCACCGCCGCCGTCGTCGAAAGCAAACGCCAGCAGCTCGTCAAGAAGGAACTTGCGTGGTTGAGGCGCGGCGCTCCCGCCCGAACCGCCAAGCCCAAGTTCCGCATCGAGGCTGCCAATGACCTCATTGCCGATGTGCCCGACCCCCGCGACTCCGTTGCCCTCAGTAAAATGGCAACCGCACGCCTGGGTAAGGATGTGCTTGACCTTGAGAACGTAACGCTGGACTTCCTGGACGGCAACGTGGGGCAGAAGCTCTTTGACAACATCACGTTGCGGCTGGCCCCGGGCGAACGGCTGGGGCTGGTGGGCGTCAACGGCGCCGGCAAATCCACCCTGCTGAAACTGCTTAATGGCGAAATCCAACCGAGCTCGGGCAAGGTCAAGCGCGGTAAGACTGTGGTTACGGCCGTATTGACCCAGGACGTTAAGGAACTGGACGACGTCTCCGATCTTCGCGTCATTGAGGTCATCGAGCGCGAGAAGCGGTCCTTCAGTGTGGGCGGCAAGGAATTCACCGCCGGCCAGCTGGTGGAGCAACTCGGGTTTACCAAGGAGAAGCAGTGGACCCCCGTTTCGGACCTTTCCGGCGGTGAGCGCCGGCGGCTTCAACTCCTGCGCCTGCTGGTGGGGGAGCCCAACGTACTGATGCTCGACGAGCCCACCAACGACCTTGATACCGACACCCTTGCCGCCGTCGAGGATGTCCTGGACGGTTGGCCCGGAACCCTTGTGGTGGTCAGCCACGACCGTTACCTGCTGGAACGCGTCACCGACAACCAGATGGCCTTGCTGGGCGACGGCAAACTCCGTGGGCTGCCCGGCGGCGTGGATCAATACCTGGAACTGCGTGAAGCCGCACTGGCCTCGGGCGCCGTTGGGGGCGGCTCCGGTGCTCCGACCGCCGCTACCGGGTCCTCGTCCACTGCCGCCTCTTCCGGTGCCAGCGAAGCCGAAAAGCGCGAAGCCCGCAAGGACCTTAACAGGATCGACCGTCAGCTCGGCAAGATCTCACAGCAGGAAGAAAAGCTCCACACCCAGATGGCCGCTAAGTCCGAATCCGGCGACTTCGATGCCCTGGGGGAGCTCAACGCCAAGCTGCAGGAGCTGCTCGAGGAGAAAGAGGGCCTGGAGATGGAGTGGCTGGAGGCCGCCGAAATCCTCGGCGAGTAAGGGTGCTGCGGCCTGTCAGTGCCGTTTCGCCGTCGCTTAGACACGACGCATAGGGGCTCCTGCGGTCGCGGGGCGACCTACGGTTCCCGATGCGCCGCGATGCGCTCCTTCGCGAAACGCCACTGACCGCCGATTACCAACGCTCGCTCACATCCCGCGGGTTTGGGGCGATCCCTCTCTCACATCCCGCGGGTTTGGGGCGATCTGCGGTCGTCAAGTTTTTGAGACAGGTCTCGTTGTTGTTTTTGGTTAGGCGGCCAGGGGTTGCTGGGCGCGGGTTTGGTAGTTGGTGTGGGCTTTGGCTGGTGGTATGCCGCCGGCTCGGCGGTTGG
>NZ_JAMOIT010000025.1:0-63427 GCF_023656375.1 Paenarthrobacter sp. TYUT067 | reverse complement strand
ATTAACGCGCCCGCCAGCCTATATATCCGGTGACGGGAGTGTGTGCCACCGGAACTTGTGGGGCGCGTTAGCGCCGGTCGAACGTTAGCCCGCCGGGGACTTGGAACGTCGGCATGAGTTCGAGCATGCCCACGTTCACGTGACGCGGCGTTTCGATGGCGTAGTCCAAGGCATTGACGATGTCGTCCGTGGTCAGCGACTCGTAGCCCTCGTAGTAGGTCTGCCAGGCCTCTTCCATGGCCTCCGGAGTGCCGCCCATATTGCGTCCAAAGATCTCGGTTTCCACGCGGCCCGGGCAGATTTCGGTGACACGGATGCGCTTGCCGACGGTGTCGTTCCGGAGCTGGCGGGAGATCTGGTGCACGGCTGCTTTGGTGGCGTGGTAAACCGTGTGGCCGTAGAAGTTGTAGACGCCTGCGATCGAGCTGATGTTGATGACATGGCCCAGGTCGCGCTCCACCATGCCCGGCAGGACCAGTCGGGTGAGCTGCAGCAGGCCGCGGAGGTTCACGTCCACCAGCTCGTCAATATCCTCTTCGGACGAGTCCAGGATGTTGCCCGGCCGGGAAACCCCGGCGCAGTTCACCAGGACGTCCACCTTGAGGTCATTCACGACGGCGGCCAACGCGGCTGTGTCGGTCAGGTCCACTACGTGCGGGATGGCTCCGGTTCGGTCGGCCAACTCGGCAAGGCGTTCCTCGTTGCGCGCCACGGCGTGAACTGTCAGTCCGCGCTTGGCGAGGCGCTCGGCAATGGCTGCACCCATACCGGTTGACGCTCCGGTGACGAGGGCGGTGGTGTAGTCAGAAAAAGACATGGTGTTCTCCAAAGGTGGGGAATCGGTGGGCAGAGTGCGCCGGGCTGTGAAACCCGGCGCACTTGCCGGAAATTGGTGAAGGCTAGGCGTCGCGCAATGGCTCGTGGGCGCGGTCCTTGACCGTGCTGACCGCGATGAGCGTGCCGAGCGCCGTGATGACTGCGTAGAAGGCCGGCATGTAGATGTTGCCGGTGCTGCCGATGAGCCAGGTCATGAGCAGCGGGGCGGTGCCGCCGAAGAGGGCCGAGGAGATGTTGTAGCCGAGGCCGTAAGCGGAGTAGCGGACACGGGTGGGGAACAGTTCAACGATCAGAATGTGGATGACTGCGGTGTGCCCGGCAAAGACGATGGCCATGATGCAGGCGCCCAGGATGGCCAAGCCCATTTGACCGGTGGCAATCAGGGCGTAGGACGGAATGCCGAGGACTGCCATGGCGATCGCGGAACCGGCGATGACCTTCTTGCGACCGACGCGGTCGGACAGGGCTCCCATGAACGGGATGGCGATGCAGATGACCACCAGGCTGCACGCGGTGACCAGGAGGGCTTCGCCGATGGTGAAGTTCAGCTGCTTGCCCTTGAGGAACGTGGGCATGTAGGAGAACAGAACGTAGTAGCCGGAGCCGTTCATCAGCGGGATGAAGAGGGCCAGGAGCATGGCACGGCGGTGTTCTTTGGACTGGAAAGCTTCCTTGAGCGGGTTCTTGGAGAGGCCGCCCTCTTCCTTCAGCTTCTCGAAGTTGGGGGTATCGCTGATGGCCTTGCGGATGTACCAGCCGATAATGCCCATGGGGATGGCCACCAGGAACGGGATGCGCCATGCGAACGAACCGAAGCCGCCGCCGTCGATCGCTGCCTGGGTGAGCCACGGCGACATGGAGTAGGCCACCAAAGTACCGGTGAGCAGTGCTGCGAAAGAGGCGATCTGTGCGTAGGAGGTGATGATGCCGCGCTTGCCTTCAGGGGCGTGCTCGGCGAGGAAGGTCATGGCGCCGGCAGCTTCACCACCCACGGAGAAGCCCTGGAGAAGTCGCAGGAGGACCAGCAGGATGGGGGCCGCGACGCCGATGGCCGCATAAGGGGGAAGCAGGCCAATGCCGGCGGTGGCAACACTGATCAGGAGGATGACAAAGACCAGTAGCTTTTGCCTGCCGATCCGGTCTCCGAGGTAGCCGCACACCACAGCGCCGAGCGGACGAACGAAGAACGAGACCGCGTAGCCGGCGAACACGAAGAGCAGTGCGTTGTCCGGGTTGCCCGGGGCCAGGAAGACGAGCGCCAGCGTTCCCGCCATGAAGGCGAAAATGCCGTTGTCGTACAGTTCCACGAAGATGCCAACACAACCTGCGGTGACAACCTTGCGGGTTTGGCGGCTGGTGAGCCGCTCATGCTGCACTGGCGCAGCGTTGGTGCTTGCGGTCATGACTTTTCCTTACTGAGATGAGCGTAGCAACGCCTACTGGTCTGACGACAGGGTTATTAGCTGCATGCCGCAACTGGTAGGTCCTGCCACTGGGGACGGCATCCGATGCCGAGGAGTCCGAAGACGGTGTTGACGGATTCGCGGAGGGTTTCAAGGTGGGCCCGCGAGCGCCTGTGGGCGGCAGTTGCTTCTGCCACTGTGGTTTTCCGAAAACGGACTTTGTCCCCTGGCCTTGCTTGGGCCAGGACATCCAGTCCGGTGCTGGTGACTACTGCGAGGACGGGATAACCGGCGGTGACGCCACGTCCCCGGTGCAGTACCAGCAGCTCTTCCCTTGAAGGAACCTCGACGGCGCCCACTGGCACTCCGCGGGAAAGGACTTCGCCGCTTGAGGTTCTTTCCGGAAGTTCCCCGCCGAGCCGCAAACCGATGTGGTTGCTGCGGCCGCTGACGGCGTATTCCGAGGTAAAGAGCAGTTCACCGGATGCGCCGAACTCGGCGACGTCCGGCCCGTCGGTCACATCGACCAACAAGTCTGAGTCCATGCGGGGCCGGTCAAGGCCCAGCCGGAAGAGCGGAAGATCAAAGTACGGCTGACGAACGGGGCCAACGCTCCTGCGGGTCAGGAGGCGGGTGCCTTCCTTGAGTTGCAGTCCGAAGCCCACCACGGTGTCCGGAGCTACACTGCCCAGTAGGGTTTCTGCCTCGATGGAGCCGTGGATCGCCAGGTACGCGCGGAGGCCGCTGTGGATTCCGCGGATGGACACTGTTTCACCTGCACGGACCGAGACGGGTTCCCACTGGCTGGACGGGCGGCCACCAACCGTGAGGGTGAGCGGAGCGCCGGTGACGGCGATCAGGATGTCTGTGGTGGCTTTCATCCGGAAGTCGAGAGCCGTGATCTCCACCAGGGGGTGGTTGTCCAGGTTGCCTGCCAGGATGTTGGCGGCACGGGCCGAGTACTGGTCCAGTGCGCCGTTGACGGGAAGGCCGAAGCGGGGGCCGCGGGTCCTGCCGAGGTCTGTGACGACGGAGCTGCCGGGCTGCTGGATCAGGATCTCGCCGCTCACGGCAGGGGCTCCAATTCCATCGGTTCCAGCTCCATGCCCACGAAGTCGTTGAAATCCTCGGCCCGTATCTGCCGGAACCGCAGGATGTCGCCGGGTTTGTAAGGCACCAACGGTTCGCGGCGGATGTTCAGGACCGACAACGGGGTCTGTCCAATGACACACCAGCCTCCCGGAGCCACCGCCGGAGCGATGACCGCCTGGCGACCCGCAACTGCCACGGCTCCAGCGGGGACGCTGAGCCGGGGGTCCTTGAGCCGCGGCACGGGCTTGGGGAATGCTGGGCCGTCCATCATGGGCGAGCCTGCAGGCGCACCCAGGCAGCGAACGGTGTAGGTCTTGTCGGTGTGGAGGCGGATGACCTCGTCCACGGAGATTCCCTGGTGCTGGGCGACGCGCTCCAAGTCCGGGCCGAATTCCCCTCCGTAAACCACGGGAACGTCGAACTCCCGCGGGGCGGTCGAAGACCCGGCGGAGCGTCCGAGTTCCAGGAGGCCCAGCTTGACGAACGCCCGCACCTGGCGGGCAGAAACGAGGATGGGATCAAACTCAACCAGCACGGAGTCATAGGTGGGAACTGCGCCATGCAGCCCTTCGGCGCCGCAGTTTTCCAGCCAATCGGCCAGACCGTGGACGGTCAGCCAGTTGTGTTCGCTAGCTTCGGAGATCGCGACAACACGCAGTGCGGAGTCTCCGGATTCGTAGATCTCGGTAGGGGCCGCTGCAAGAACGGACATGTCAGGCCGCCTTCCTCTTGGCATCCATGACCTCGGCCAGCGGTGCGATGGTGACACCGGCGGAGATGAGTTCGGAGCGGATTCGGCGCGCCAGCTCAACAGCGCCGGGGTTGTCTCCGTGAAGGAGGACGGTGTTGACGTCGATGTCCATGTCCACGCCGTTGGCGCAGCGGATCCGGCCGTCAATCACCATACGAAGCGTGCGGTCCACGATCTCTGCGGGATCATGCAGCACAGCACCGGACTGGCTGCGGGGAACCAACGTGCCGTCTTCCTGGTAGGCCCGGTCCACGATGCCAACGATGGCAACGTCCAACCCGGCATTGCGTGCAGCAACGGCCAGTTCGCCTTCCTGGGCCACCACGATCAGCTCGTTGTCCACGCGGGCCGCGGCCTCAGCCACAGCTTGGGCGTAGTCGGCGCGGACAGCGACGAGGTTGCCGAGCCGGCCGTGCGGAGCGAGGTGCGTGACCTTGGTGCCGTGGAAAGACGCGAAACCGTTCAGGGCGCCCAGTTGGTACAGGACATCGTTTTGAACTTCGGTGGCAGTGAGGCCCATGTCGCGTCGACCGAAGCCACGCAGGTCCGGGAAGCTCGGATGAGCCCCGATGCCTACTCCGAGGCGAACGCATTCAGCAACAGTGGCAGCCATGATGTCCGGGTCACCGGCATGGAACCCGCACGCGATATTGGCGCTTGAAACGATGTCCAGGAGTTCGGAATCGTCGCCAATGATATAGGCGCCAAATCCCTCTCCAAGATCCGCTACAAGATCAATTGTCGGGTTCACGTGGTTCTCTTTCCATGGTTTGCCTTCGGATTCCGGGAATTCACAAATTATCCTCAGAGTATTGAGTTGAATTTCCGGTAAATGCCAAACGCTGTTGGAATCCCAAAGCGTCGGCTGAAGTTCTTTCCAAAAGTCTCGCACCCGCCAACCTCGTTGCACAAAGACCTAATAGCTATCCCGTGATAGCTCTCCGTTATGACCTGCACCACCCTGTACTGTGGCTTGGGTCCCACAGGTGCCCGGATAGAATTTCCCTAACGCATGCCACCCGGGGACGTGGCTCTCCAGGAAGGCAGACCGATGGATACGCGCAAGCTCTCATACTTCGTGCAGATCGTTGACTCAGGCAGCATCACCAAAGCGGCGGCCGCTCTGCACGTGGCCCAGCCGGCCTTGAGCCAGCAGGTATCGGCGCTGGAGAACGACCTCAAGCAGCGCCTGCTGATCCGTAGCAAACAAGGCGTGGAACCCACCGCGGCCGGGCACACGCTTTACCGCCACGCGCAGTCGATCCTGCGGCTTGTGGAGCAGGCCAGGCAGGACGTCGCCTCCTCCGGAGCGGCACCCTCAGGCCGCGTCTCCATTGCGATCGCCCCGTACAGCATGGCCTCCAGCCTGACGCCCCAGATCATCAGCGAAGTCGGGCGGCGCTACCCGGACATCGTGGTCCATCTGACGGAGATCTTCGGCGGCGTTTTGAGTGAGGCCATCAAGAACGGCCGCTTGGACATGGCACTGATCTACGAGCCCGGGAAGATCCGGGGGGTTCAATTCACCACCATGATTGTGGAAGACCTTCACCTGGTAGTGCACCCTGATGTGGACATCAACCACGGCAAGGACACCATCACCCTTGCCGAAGCCAGCACCGTGGGACTGTTCCTCCCGGAAAAGAACCACACCCTGCGCCAGCTCATAGAGAAAGGCCTGGCAGAACAAGATCTACCCTTGAAGCTGGTGGGCGAAGTGGAATCCGTCCCCTCCCTCACCCGGCTCATCCGCGCCAACCTCGGCGGCACGGTATTGCCCAAGTCTGCCGCGGATGCGCTCTTCCCGGACCAGGACTTCAAGGTGCTGCGGATCGTGGAACCCGGCCTGCAGAGCAAGATCGCCCTCTGCACCCCGGACCACGAGCCCCTGTCCGAGGCCGCCTCTGCCGTGTTGCTGGTGGTCAAAGAGATGCTGCATCAACAACTGATCAACAAGTACGGGACAGACCCCGTGCAACTGCCGGCCCATCCATAACAAAGCCTTATCCGGACAGACGGCTTTGGTCTTATTCAAGACCGTTTTAATTTCCTAGTATCGAATTAGCAAACAATTCGAAACCAGCTCACGGATTCCGCGGGCACGCTCAAAGGAAACAACGGTGAAAAAGATCAGCACAGCCGGATGGGTATCGAATCCAACCCGCGGAACAGTCAGCGCACGGACCGGATTCCATTGCCCGCGGAATGGTTTTTGGCGTCCAATCGGAGGGATCGGCGAGCCGCTGTTCGTCTTTGAAGGAAGCCTGATGCCCACGCACGCAGGAAACAGCATCGAATGGCACTTGGTGGACACCCGTCCAGGACACTCCGGACTGGACTGAGCCAATAGCCCCGGCAGGCGCAGCCACACAACCCGGCCACCCGTCGTCGTGCATCACCTTCTCAGCTGCACCATCCAAGGCGTCCTGCCACCGCAGGGCGCCTTTTCTGTGCCTGAACGCAGACGGTCTGCCGTCAAAACAGCACACCAAAGGGGCCGGCCGCAGCGTCTTTCCAAGACGTGCGACCGGCCCCCGGAACAGCGATCAGTCTTCGACCAGGAGGCCCTTTTCCTTGAGCTTCTCCGTGAGGCCGCACAGCTCGATGGTGTTGCCGCCGTCGTGGTACAGCTTGATGAGTTCGCGCTCGTGGTCGTCGCGCGCCTGGGACAGGGCGATGACTTCCTCGGCTTCCTCGCGGCGGACCACCACAACACCGTCAGCGTCGCCGCGGAGGATGTCGCCCGGATAGATGATTTCGTCGCCGAAAACGATGGGGTGGTTGATGGGCCCGAGGGTTTCCTTGACCGTGCCCTTGATGCTGACGCTGCCGGAGAAGACGGGCAGGCCGAGTTCGATCAGGTCCTGGGTGTCGCGGACGCCGGAGTCGGTGACCATCCCGGCAATGCCCTTGGCTTTCATGGCGTTGCCCAGGACATCGCCGAACGTGCCGGCTTCAGCCATTTCCTGCGCGCCGACCAAGACCACGTCGCCGGCCTGCGCATAGTGAATGGCAACTTGGAGCATGAGGTTGTCCTGCGGAGCGCAGGCGACAGTCACGGCCGGGCCGCAGAAGGACATGGAGCGGTCGATCGGCTTGATCTTGGAGCTCAGAGCGCCGCGGCGGCCTTGGGCTTCGTGGATCGTTGCTGAGGAAAAGGCCGCGAGGCGGCTGACGACGTCTGCGTCGGGGCGCTCGAATTTGGTCTTGACATGGATCATTTTCGGGTTCCTTCTAGTTGAGGGCGTTGACGGCATCGCGGATGGAGTCCACGCCCGCGTTGATGGTCTCCAGCGAGGTGGCAAAGGAGATCCGGAAGTACGGGCCGAGTCCGTAGGCCGAACCCTGGATGACAGCCACGCGGGCGGTGTCCAACAGGTACAGGGTGAAGTCCTGGTCGTTCTCGATGACGGACCCGGACTGGGTAGTCTTGCCGATCACTCCACTGCAGTTCACGTACGCGTAGAAGGCGCCTTCCGCCGGCGCAACGGACAGCCCGTTGATGGCGTTGAGGCCCTCGACGGCGGCGTCCCGGCGCTTGCGGTACACCTCCACGCTGTCGCGGACGAACGATTGGTCGCCGTTCAGCGCCGCCACCGCGGCGGCTTGGCTGATGGACGACGGGCACGACGACGTCTGGGACTGCAGCTTGTTCATGGCCGCAATCAGGGGCGCCGGTCCCACACCGTACCCGAGTCGCCAGCCGGTCATTGCGTACGCCTTGGAAACACCGTTGACCAGCAGGATGCGGTCTTTGAGCGCCGGGGCGGCGGTGACCAGGCTGGTCACGCGGCCGTCGCCAAAGTGGATTTCGTCGTAAATCTCATCGGTGAGGATGAAGACGTGCGGGTTTTCTTCGAGGACCGCGCCGAGTGCCTGCAGTTCCTCGCGGGTGTAGACGGCACCGGTCGGGTTGGACGGGGCGTTGAGGATGAGCCACTTGGTCTTGGGGGTGATGGCCTTCGCCAGCGCGGCCGGAGTGAGCTTAAAGCCTGTGTCTTCCCCGCAGGCGACGATCACCGGGGTGCCGTCGTTGGCAAGGACCATGTCCGGGTAGGAAACCCAGTATGGCGCGGGAACAATCACCTCGTCGCCCTCATTGAGCGATGCCATCAGTGCGACGTACAGGACCTGCTTGGCCCCGCCGCCAATGGTCAGCTGGTTCCGCTCATAGTGGTGACCGGTGTGGCCCTCGATCTTCCGCAGGATGGCGGTCTGCAGCTCCGGCGTACCGGTCACGGAGGTGTACTTGGTCTCTCCATTGTTGATCGCGTCGATGGCGGCTGCCTTGATGTGGTCCGGGGTATCGAAGTCCGGCTCGCCGACCGTCAGGTCGATGATCGGGATGCCTTCGGCTTTGAGTTCGCGGACACGGGCGGCCGCGGCGACGCTCGCTGAGGACTTGATGCGGGTGACCCTCGACGCCGGCAGGTAGTGCGACATGTCTCCTCCAGGAATGTGGGACTCAGGACGCACGGATTCGCGCATCCCCTTTTTCGAGACTAAGGATTCGCGCGGCCTGTGGATAAGACCTAATGTGCGTGGATCTATAAGGGGCTCTTATGACGCGGGTCTCTTTATGGGGTTTCAGAACCCATTCGGCGCACAGAATGCGTATGAACGCACCCTGAGGCACCTCTTCCATGCACTTTGCTTATGGGTTCACGCGGTATTGGTATTTTCTTGGACCGGTGAACACTGCCTAGATTCGAGGGGTCAGAAGTGCTGTTCCGAAACTGAAAGGGAGCCAATGACAACCCAACAAGAGTCAGGGCCCGCAGTTTCGCACCAAGCCAGGTCAGCCACCGGACGGTACACCTACCGGGCCAAGGCCCAGCGTCCGCAGACCACGGATCACAGTGATCACGCCAAGTTGGTGCATGCCCTCGGAGCGCATCGGCAGCTGCTGTCCCACGCAACGAGCGCCATTCGTACCCTGGCCGCTGCCAGGAACGAGCTGATTGCGCAGGCCATTGAGGATGGGCTCACCATCGCCACTGTTTCGGCGGCTACAGGGGAGAACATGAAGGCGGTCCGAACCATCGCTTTGGCTTATGACGATCTCCACCCGAGCGGGATCCCCCGCAACGTACACTTGTCCGACTTAAAGCAGAAGAGCGACGAACTCAGGGCCGCCGAATGTCATCGGGACCAGATCACCGAACGACGCGAGGCCCTCATTGTGATGGCCCTCCGCAATCGAGTCTGCGACGACCTGGAGCTCGCCTCACTGACCGGCCTCACTCCGGACCACATCCGCCGGTCAACGCGGGGGATCGCCCGGCCGGCCTGAGTTCCCTGGCCCTCACCGTTGAACCCACCGGCCCCGGAGGGTAGAACGGGTAGATGACCAACGACGTGAACTCCTGGATGGACAAGTACGAACGCGCGTGGACCTCGAATGAGCCCGAGGACGTCCGGGCACTCTTCACCGAGGATGCCGTCTACTACGACAAACCCAACACGGACAAACCATGGAAGGGCCACGAAGAGATCGTCAAAGCGTGGGCTGACGCCGGCGACAAGCCCGAGGACTGGACGTTCGAGTGGAACCTTCTGGGCCAGGACGGCGACACGGCTTTCGTCCAAGGCCTGACCACGTACCTGAACGGGGATCCCACCTACGACAACCTGTGGGTCATCCGCTTCGCCGAGGACGGACGCGCCCGCGAATTCACCGAGTGGTACATGGCGCGGAAGCCCACCCCGCCCGCACCCAACTGAGTCAGTAGCTGTCGCGCTCCGCGGTCTCGGACACGGGGATGAACGTTGAGGCGAACCCCTCAGACGCGCGGGCCAGCACCGCAACATCGGCGCCGACCAGCACAAAGGAGGCACCGGCGTCGAGATAGGCCCGGGCGGTTGATTCGTTGAAGGCGTTCACGCCGGCGGGCTTACTTGCCGCTTTTGCGGCTTCAAGGCAATGCTCGACGACGGCCCTCACCAGGGGATTTTCCTGCTGTCCCAGCAAGCCCATGGAGGCTGCTAGGTCCGAGGGGCCCAGGAAGATTCCGTCAACACCGTCGACGGCCAGAATCTCCTCGACGGCCGATGCCGCAGCCTCCGATTCGATCTGAACCGTCAGGCTGATCGATTCCGAAGCGGACGCCAAGTAGTCCGGGACCCGGTTCCAGCGTGATGCGCGGGCCAGAGCCGAGCCGACTCCCCGCACCCCGAGTGGCGGGTACATTACCGCGGCCACTGCGGTGGCTGCCTCGAAGGCCGAGTTCACCATGGGGATCAGCAGGTTCTGCACACCGAGGTCCAGGTATTGCTTGATGATCACGGTGTCGTTGACGGGTGGCCTGACCATGACCTGCGGCGGGTACCCGCTGACGGCGTGGAGCTGCGCAAGGATGGATTCGAGCCCGTTGGGGCTATGCTCGGCGTCGATCAGCAGCCAGTCCAAACCGGAGCCCGCGCAGATCTCCGCCACGAGCGGACTGCCGGAACAGACCCACATGCCGGCCAACGGACGGCCGGCTTCGGAGAGGGCCGAATAGAAGGTGGGGCTCAGCTGAAGTGACATGTCACAACTCCCAACGGTCCGTAGTCCGCGTGCACGGTATCACCTTTGTACACCCATAGGGGACGTGTAAACGAGCCCGCCAGGATGATATCTCCGGCCTTCATGGAGTCCCCGTGGGCGGCGATCTTGTTGGCCAGCCAATGGACGCCGTTGGCCGGGTGGTCCAGCACGCCGGCTGCCACACCGGTCTCCTCCACGGTCTGGTTTTTGTACAGAATGGCGGAGACCCAGCGGAGATCGACGGCGTCGGGCCGCACCGGGCGGCCGCCCACCACCATGGCGCCCATCGCAGCGTTGTCCGAGATGGTGTCCACGATGGTCCGGCCCTCCATTTCGATCCGGGAGTCCAGGATCTCGAGGGCCGGAACCACGTAGTCGGTGGCGTTGAGGACGTCGAAAATGGTGCAGCCGGGTCCCTTGAGCGCGTCCTTGAGGACAAACGCCAATTCCACCTCAACCCGCGGATGCGTGTACTGGTCCCACTCCACTGAGCAGCCGGTTTCCAGGACCATGTCATCGAAAATGGCACCGTAATCAGGCTCGGTGATGCCCGTGGCGGCCTGCATGGCTTTGGACGTGAGGCCGATCTTCCGCCCCACCAACGTGCGTCCGGCTTCCTCGTTTCGCCGCATCCACAACTGCTGCACGGCATAGGAATCCTCCACCGTCATCTCCGGATAACGGGCAGTCAGCCGCGGCACCGGCTTGCGGTTCCGCCCCGCTTCCACCAGTTCATCGGCTATGGCTTCGATCGTCTTTGCGTCCAGCATTTTAGACCTGCGCTCCCAGTTTGAAGCCCTCGGCAGCTTCGCCGGAGGCAGCGTCGGGGCGGGTGTAGGAGAAGCCATCGGCGCCCACGGTGACGGCCATTTCGGACTTGTCCTCGCGTTCAATAATGGGCTGCGGGTTTCCGTCGAGGTCCAGGACCGGGGAGGCCTCCGTGTACCAGGACGGGACCACGGGGTTTCCCCACCAGTCGCGGCGCTGGTTGTCGTGGACGTCCCAGGTTACGGTGGGGTTGTCCGGGTCTCCGGTGTAGTAGTCCTGGGTGTAGATCTCCACGCGGTGGCCGTCCGGGTCCAGGATGTAGAGGTAGAACGCGTTGGACACGCCGTGGCGCCCGGGGCCGCGTTCGATCCTGTCAGAGATGCGCAAGGCGCCCATCTTGTCGCAGATCTGGATGATGTTGTGTTTCTCGTGCGTGGAGAACGCGATGTGGTGCAGGCGGGGTCCGTTGCCGCCGGTCAGGGCGGTGTCGTGCACGGTCTGCTTGCGGTGCATCCAGGCGGCGTACGTGACGCCGTCGGAATCTTTGATGTCCTCAGAGACGCGGAAGCCCAGATCCTCGAGATAGGCCCGGCCGCGCGGAACGTCCGGGGTGACCTGATTGAAGTGGTCCAAGCGGACCAGTTCACCGGCGGAGTAGAGGTCGTAGCGCTGGGTGAGGCGTTCCACGTGCTCCACGTCGTAGAAGAACTCGTACGGGAAACCCAGCGGGTCCTCCACGCGGACGGAGTCGCCCACGCCCTTGGTGAAGCCTTCCTTGCGGCGTTCCACCCGGCAGCCCAGCTCGCGGTAGTACGCCTCGGCGGCGTCCACCTCGGCCGGGGACTTCACCCGGTACGCGAACGCTGCAGCGGCGGCGACGGGGCCCTTGCGAAGGACCAGGTTGTGGTGGATGAACTCCTCGAAGGAGCGCAAGTAGATGGTGTTCTCGTCCTCTTCGGTGACGTGCAGGCCCAGGAGGTCCACGTAGAACGCGCGGGACTTCTCGAGGTCAGTGACCACGAGTTCCAGGTAGGCGCAGCGGACAATGTCCGGCGCGGGGACCGACGGTGTGGGGATGGGGCCGGTGAAGTTGCTCATGGGATTCTCTCTTCGTTGAAAGGGGTCAGGTGGATGGAGTTTTTGTACAGGTACGGCCCTTTAGAACGGGTTTTAGGGGCGTTATCTGTACAAAAACTCCGAGTTTAGGCGCCGAATTTGGGGGTGTGCACGGATCCGAGGGTGATGTGCACGGCCTGCTGGTCGGTGTAGAAATCGATGGAGCGGTAGCCGCCCTCATGGCCCAGACCGGACGCCTTCACGCCACCGAACGGGGTGCGGAGATCGCGGACATTGTGGCTGTTGAGCCACACCATGCCGGCTTCCACGTTCTGGGAGAAGTTGTGGGCCCGGGTCAGGTTCTGCGTCCAGATATAGGCCGCCAGGCCGTACTTGGTGTTGTTGGCCAAGGCGAGGGCTTCGTCGTCGTTCTCGAAGGGCGTGATGGCCACGACGGGACCGAAGATTTCCTCTTGGAAGATCCGCGCGTCAGGCGCGACGTCGGCAAACACCGTGGGTGCGATGTAGTTGCCTTCAGGGAGGTGGTCGGGTCGGCCGCCACCGGCCAGGAGCCGGCCTTCGGACTTGCCGATCTCCACGTAGGACGCCACCTTGTCGTAGTGCTCCGGGTGTACGAGTGCGCCCACCTGGGTCTTGGGATCGTGGGGATCGCCCACCACGATCTTCTTGGCCCGGGCGGCGTACTTCTCGCAGAATTCGTCGTAGATGGCCCGCTCCACCAGGATGCGGGAGCCGGCGGTGCAGCGCTCGCCGTTGAGCGAGAAGACCCCAAAGAGCGCGGAATCAATGGCTGCGTCCAGGTCTGCATCTGCGAACACGACACACGGGGACTTGCCACCGAGCTCCATGGACAGGCCCTTGAGGTTTTCGGCCGCGTTCCGGAAGATGGTCTGGCCCGTGGTGGTCTCACCGGTGAAGGAAATCAGCGGAACATCCGGGTGCTTCACCAGTGCATCGCCGGCTTCTTCGCCCAGGCCGTTGACCAGGTTGAACACACCGTCAGGCAAGCCTGCGTCCTTGAAAATCTGCGCCCACAGTGACGCGGACAAAGGTGTGAATTCGGCAGGTTTCAGGACCACGGTGTTGCCCGTGGCCAGGGCCGGGGCAAGCTTCCAGGACTCCAGCATGAACGGGGTGTTCCACGGGGTGATCAGGCCGGCGACGCCGATCGGCTTCCGGTTCACGTAGTTAATTTGTGAGCCCGGGACCTTCATGGCGTCGTCGAACTGGGCCACGATCAGGTCCGCGAAGAAGCGGAAGTTCTCCGCCGCACGGAGGGCCTGGCCCTTGGCCTGGGTAATCGGCAAGCCGGTATCGAACGTCTCAAGTTCGGCGAGGCGTGCTTCCTGCGCCTCCACGGCATCGGCGATCTTGTTCAACACCCGTGCACGCTCGCGGGGCTTCATCTTCGGCCACGGCCCATTGACGAAGGCTTCACGGGCGGCGGCGACAGCAAGGTCGATGTCTTCCTTTTGGCCGGCAGCAGCGGTGGCGTAGTTGCCGTTGGATACCGGATCCAGGACGTCGAAGGTCTTGCCGGACACCGAGTCAACGAACTCACCGTTGATGAAGTGCTGGATGTGGGTGGGCAGGTCCTGGGGGACGTAGTGCTTGGTGGTTTCTGTAGAGGTACTCATCATTGAAGTCCTTACTGGTTCTTTGCTGTGGCGAGGTACGCGTCCAAGGTGGCGGCGCGGTGTTGTCGGGCTGCTTTTTCGATGGTGTCGGCATCTGCTCCGCCCTCGATGAGCTGGAGGAGTGCCTCGTGTTCGCGCACCGATTCCTGGGCGCGTCCGGGGACAAAACGGAAGGTGGACGATCGCAGGGACGCCAGCCTGTTCCACCCCCGGTGCACGAGGTCCAGGATGTGCGGGTTGGGGCAGTGCTCAAACAGGACGCTGTGGAAATCCTGGTTCAGCGCGGTGAAGCGGACGGGATCAAAATGCTCCAGGCATTCGCGCATCTCGGCGTTGACCGCACGCGCACGTTCTATGGCAATGGCATCGATCAGTGGCGCGGACAACGCGGTGGCCGCACCTTCCACGATGCTCAGCGTCTGCATGGTGTAGAGGTACTCGGTGGGATCAATGCCCGAGACCGTGGCGCCCACGTTCCGCTCGAACTTCACCAGCCCTTCGGCCTCCAGCCGGCGGATCGCTTCCCGCACGGGAACCACGCTAAACCCCAGGTCCTCGGCGATCTTGGCGAGCACTAGCCGGTACCCCGGCGTGTAGGTGCCCTGGATGATCCGCTCCTTGACGGCGGCATACGCCTGCTGGGATTTACTCTCGACGGCGGCGCTCTCGACGGCGGTTTCAGGCACCGTGGGCTCCTTCCGCGGTTTGCTGGCGAGCGGACCACTCCTGGAAGCGTGCCTGCCATTCCTTGTTCATGGGGTAGAGCCCGTCAACGCTGTTGCCTTCCTGCACCATCTGGAAGATGAAGGTTTCTTCCTTCTCCTGGGCAATGCAGTCATCGGCAAGTTCATCGGCGATGGCCGGCGGGATCACCAGAATGCCGTCCGAGTCGGCCACAATGATGTCCCCCGGCTGCACGGTAGCGCCGCCGCAGGCGATGGTGATGTCCGTGTCCCACGGAATGTGGCGGCGGCCCAGCACTGCCGGGTGCGGGTTGGCGAAGTAGGTAGGCATGTCAAGGTCAGCCACGGCCGAGTAGTCGCGGACGCCGCCGTCGGTGATGATCGCGGCAGCTCCGCGGACCTGGGCCCGCAGCGCCAGGATGTCCCCCACGGTGCCGGTGCCCTTCTCGCCGCGGGCTTCCATGAGCAGGATTTCGCCCTCGTTCACGGAATCGATGGCACGTTTCTGGGCGTTGAATCCGCCGCCATGGGTTGTGAACAGGTCCTCGCGGTTGGGAACGTAGCGGAGAGTCCTGGCGAGGCCCACCACTTTGCGGTCCGGACGGGTTGCCTGCAGTCCGTCGATGCTTACATTGTTCAGTCCACGCTTGCGGAGTTGCGAAGAAAGGGTCGCCGTAGCAACGGATTCCAGCTTCGCCTTCAGCGCCGGAGTCAGCACGGAAACGGCAGGAGCCAAACCGGCAGCTTCGCGCGATCCGTAGGCCTCTTCCCGCTGGGTGTCATCAGTCCTGGGCCGGGCACCAAAGTCCGCGAACGGCGTCGTACCTTCCGTTACTCTGGTGGCCAGGCGGCCGCTGCTGAAGTCGCCGCCGGTGACTTCAATTTCGACGACGTCACCCGGCTTGGCAACAGAAGCGCCGGCCGGGGTGCCGGTGAGGATGATGTCGCCCTCTTCCAAGGTGAGCAGCTGGGAAAGGTCCGCGACGAGCTGCGCGAACGGGAAGAGCAGGTCCTCGGTGGTGTCGTCCTGGACCAGGTCCCCGTTGTGCCAGGTGCGAATTCGCAACTGGGCCGGGTCAACGGCGTCGGCCGGGATCAGCGCGGGACCAACGGGAGTGAAGCCGTCGCCGCCTTTGGAGCGGACATTGGAGCCCTTGTCCGCGTAACGGAGGTCGTACACGCCGAGGTCGTTGGACGCCGTGACCCACTCGACGTGGCTCCAAGCGTCCTCAAGACTGACGCGGCGGGCGGACTTGCCGATGACCAGCGCGATCTCACCCTCATAGCCAAGCAGTTCACAACCGGCCGGGCGCTCTACCGTGCCTGGAGCTTCAGTGGTGCCGAGCGCCAGCGAGGACGACGGCTTCAGGAAGTACGACGGCTGTTCAGGGGTGCGTCCGCGCTGTGCGGCGCGGCTGGGGTAGTTGATGTGGACGGCAATGACTTTGCGCGTCCGGGCCAGCATGTCCTGGCTGACTTCCTGGGTCCGAAACTCCAATGTCACGGCGCCTCCTCTTCCTCGAATACGATCAAGTACGAAATCGTATACGAATCACTATGACGTCGAACGTGACCTTCGTCAACCCCCCGTACGCACCCAACCGAGTAGCGGCAGAGCGCGTTTTCAGCGCTCACAACCGCTCTGCTGCGACCTGGTTGGGTGAGGGTGGAGTTGGGGGAAGCCTACAAACTGTCGGTGGGCTCCCGTAGGGTACCGGCATGGACATCATCCTTGTACCCGGATTCTGGTTGGACGCATCGTCGTGGGAGGAGGTGACGCCGCCCCTGGAAGCAGCTGGCCACACGGTTCATCCGCTGACGCTGCCAGGGCTGGAGTCGGTGGATGCTTCACGCGCGGGCATCGGCCTCCGCACGCACATTGACGCCGTGGTGACGAAGGTGGACTCCCTGGACGGCAAAGTCATCCTGGTGGGCCATTCTGGTGGAGGCGCCATCATCCACGGCGTGGCAGACACCCGCCCGGACCGGGTAGCCCACGCCATTTACGTTGACAGCGGACCGCTCGGTGAGGGCGGGGTCATCAATGATGAACTGCCCGACGACGGCGACGACCTCCCGCTGCCGCCTTGGGAACTGTTCGAAGACGAAGACCTGATTGACCTGACTGACGAGCTTAAGGAAGCGTTCCGTGCGCGGGCCATCCCCGAGCCCAAAGGCGTTGCCTTTGACCAGCAACACCTGAGCGATGTCCGGCGCTACGACGTTCCGGCCACCATCATTGCCTGCCAGTTCCCGCCCTCTCTCCTCAAGGAGTGGATGGATGCCGGGCATCCCTTCACCGCGGAACTCGCCAGGATCCATGACGTCGGGTACATCGACCTCCCCACGGGACACTGGCCGCAATTCACCAAACCCAAGGAACTGGGCGAGGCGATCCTGACTGTGGTGGAACGCGTCAGCTAAGGCTTGGGCGGCGTGTTAGTGGCCGGCCCTTCCGGTGCAGCGCCGCCCTCGCCGGTCCAGTCGCTTCCTGTGGTGTCATCAAGGGCGGGATCAGAGACGACATCCGACTTAATGGTGGGAACGGTGGGCGTGCTGCTGGAAGAGGAGTCCGTGTGCTGGCCCGACTTGGGGGAAGTGATGCCCGGGAACATGGTCTCGGCCTTTTCCATCAACTTCTTGCCGGCCTCATACAGGTTGTCCAGAATGTCCGGAACCGACTCTTGGACCGCTTCCGTCGCTTGATGGACGTTCTCTTGCACGTCCGGGTTCTTCCAGACCTTCTCCGTGCCTCCGCGGATCCGCCGGTACACCTCCGGCCAGGACTTCGATCCCCACACGTAGCCGACAGCCACGCCAACTGCGAACAATGCTTTGCCTTTCACAGCGATCACTCCTTTCGAGGTGTTTGTATATCGACATTAGCCCCGCGCGCCGCACCCTGCCACCTGCACTTTGACGGCGGGGCGGCTTATTTGATGGCGGGGTGACTTAACTGTGACCGCCAAAATAGAGCATTAAATTCAACTGCTTTGCCAACCATTGGAATTCCACAGAACTAACAGGATGACAACCCCATGGATGAAAACCCTGAGGACCGGGGCTGCGGGCCGAGGGCCGGAGGAGCATTCGGATGCAAACCCGAAGCCGTCGCGCGAGAAAGTTCAGCGCACTGCCAAGGGGTTCATGGACTCCCATAAGGGCCACTGGAGCACGAATCCCCGGTGTTTGGAGGCCGCAAGCAAGGGCGCGCTAATAGTCAGGTTACTTGCTACTAGTCCCGGGAGCAGCTAGCGTTGCTGATGTAGCACCCAGTCCGACCCCATCGGCACGGGTACTTTGTTCGCTGTAATTCATAATTTCATCGGGGTTGCGCAGTTCGTTCCACTCCCCACATTCCATAGGGCCTTCAGGGCCCGCATTTGGTGACTACATTTTGGAACAGGGCACCCGATGAACTGAACCTCTTCATAATGTTCATGGGACCTCCATCAATAAGAAAGTAGGAACAAAAATGGGTTTCTTTGGTTTTCTTCTGCTCGGTCTTTTGGCCGGCGCTATCGCTAAGCTTATTCTTCCCGGCCGTCAGGGTGGCGGCTGGCTCATCACTCTGGTGTTGGGCGTCGTCGGCGCACTCCTGGGTGGTTGGATCGGCAGCCTCATCTTCGGCACCGGGCTGCAGGAATTCTTCTCCCTCACCACCTGGCTCCTGGCCATCGGCGGCTCCATCATCGTGCTGCTGATCTACGGCCTGGTCACCGGCCGCAAGGCACACCATGGCTAACAGCCAGAACCACGACGCCAATGGCGATGAACTCGACGGCCAGTATGTCGAGGGCGATTACGGCGACGCAGGCGCGTCACCGGAAACGCTGAAGGAGGACGCCGGCGGTGATTACACCGAGGGCGACTACGCCGAGAAGACGGTCCCATCCGCGGACGCAGAGCTCGACGAGCACAACACGGAAGACACCCCAAAGGACCGGCCCTTCTCATCCGAACCGGATGAAGAAGCGTCAGGCTCCAGTCGGCCGTAACATCTGAATACAGTCAAGAGCCCGGAGAACTGCAGCTGCAGTCTCCGGGCTCTTGCGTTGCCCGGGACCTGATATTTTCGGGCACGGATTGTTGGGCGCTCGGCCTGGACACGCGGGTAGCGTCGAAGGAAAGGATGGAGGCAGGTGCAAGAGGGAGACGGGGTGCCGGACATGATGCACGGCTGGAACCGGGCAATAGGGCTGATCGAGCAGGACTTGACCACGGACATCGAAGTACGGTTTTTGGCCAAAGCCGCTTTGACGTCCGAGTATCACTTCAGACGGATGTTTTCCTCCCTGGCAGGCATGCCGGTTTCTGAGTACATCCGCAGGCGGCGCCTCACCGCAGCCACGGCGGAGATCCTGGAGGGCCTTACGGTCCTGGACGTGTCCGTTCGCTACGGATACGGATCGGCAGAAGCATTCGCCCGTGCCTTCAAGGCCATGCACGGACTGAGCCCCTCCGAGGCACGGCTTCCGGGCGCAGTTCTCCATTCCCAGCCTCAACTGAGGTTCCACCTCCGAGTCGAAGGGAACACCGACATGAAACACCGCATAGAAGACAAAGAAGCTTTCCGCCTTATTGGCCTCAAAGCCCGCGTACCGCTGGTCTACGAAGGACCCAACAACGCCATCATCGAATTCCAGCGCGGCGTGGATCCTTCTGTCACCAAGCGTTTGCTGGAGCTTGCTGATATGGATCCGGCCGGCCCTGTGTCCGTAACGGACAACCTCGAAGAACAGCGCACCGAGGGCAGCGAACTGGACTACTGGCACGCGGTGGCCTCTACCCAAGCGGCTCCGGAAGGTTTCGAGTCCCTTGAAGTCCCGGCAGGCTTATGGGTGGTCTTTGAAGCGGAGGGAAAGTTCCCGGAAGTCCTGCAGGGCATGTGGGCAGACGCCGCAACGGAATGGTTTCCTGCCAACCCTTACAGGTGGGCACCGGGACCCGAAATGCTCAGCGTCCAAGTGGGGCCCGGGGGCACGCACGGCCGCGGCCAGTTGTGGATCCCCGTGGAAAGGGAAGAAGCGGGTTAAAGCCCCTTGCCACCCGTGACGGGAAGGACCGCCCCTGAGATGTAGGATCCTTCGTCGGATGCCAGCAGCACGTAGGCCGGTGCCAGCTCGGCCGGCTGGCCTGCCCGGCCCAGGGGCGTGTCCTGCCCGAACGTGGGCAGTTTGTCCGGCCATTCGGTAGCTGGGATCAGCGGAGTCCAGATGGGGCCCGGCGCCACAGCATTGACGCGGATACCCTTGGGTCCCAGTTCCTCGGCCATGGCCTTGGTGAAGGCTACTTGTGCTGCCTTGGTCATGGCGTAATCGACCAACTGTGCGGAGGGGTTGAAGGCCTGTATCGAGGCCGTGACAATGATGGAGGCACCTGGACGAAGATGCGAAATGGCTGCCTGTGCCGTCCAGATGAGGGAATACAGATTGGTCTTGAAGACGCGGTCGAACTCCTCGGTGGGGATAGTCTCCAGCCCTTCGCGGTTCTTCTGGTACGCCGCGTTCAACACCAGTACATTGAGCCCGCCAAGCTCCTGCACCGTACGTTCCACGATCTGCGCCGCGAAGCCTTCATCCCGTGCGTCGCCGGGCAGCAGCAGGACCTGCGAGCCGCACTCACGGATCCATTCCGCCGTCGACTGCGCGTCTTCTTCTTCCTCCGGCAGGTAGCTGATAGCCACGTTGGCACCTTCACGGGCGTACGCGATGGCGACTGCCGCGCCGATGCCCGAGTCACCGCCGGTGATGAGCGCGATCTTGCCTTGGAGACGCCCATGCCCCACGTAACTTTTCTCGCCGTGATCTGGTTGCGGATCCAACGGTTTGGTAAGTCCGGGCTGTTTCTGTTCCTGCTGGGGGAACTTGCCCGAGTGGTACCCGCGGCGGGGGTCCGATGGCGCGGAGGAGAGGCGGTTCCCGTCGGTTAGCGGCTTATCAGCCTGGTTCGGATCACCTTGCGTCATGGTTCTGCCCCTTTTCAGATTGCACTACACGGTTCCTGTGCCCTGTACCCAGCCTCCCAAGCTCCTAAACCCGGATAGCCCTAGGTCCGCAGCGTCCTCGCTTTGACCATGAGAAACAGACCGTAAGCAATGAGCCCCAGAGCCACGGCAGCCAACAGATAAGGCCCGTAGGGCTGCTCCTTCAGGGCTTTCAGGCCGCCGTCAAGCCCGGTTGATTGTTCGGGCTGGGCGCGGGCCGCGGCGATAACCACCAGCAGGCCAACCAGGAACAAAGCGATTCCTTTTGCGATGTAGCCCACCACGCCAACCCAGAGTTGGAACTTATGCACCGACTGGTTGGACGACAGCGAAAGGTCTTTGGTGAACTTCTTCCGGAAGCCCCTGACCACAAACACGATGCCGGTAATGGCGATACCTGCACCGAGGGCAATTAGCAGGAATACCCCGAACGGCGCCTGCATGAGAGTCGCGGTGAAGTCGCTGCTGGACTCCCTGCTGTTCCGGCCTTGCCCCAGCACGAAGGACACGATGGTGGCAGCCAAGGCGGCGAATACCAAGGCCTGGCCAAGGGCAGAGAGCCTCTTGGTCAGCTTGTTGTCCGAGACGTTCCGATAACCAAGGATGGCGTTTCCCAATTGCCACAGAGCAAGCGCCGCACAGGCGGCGAAGCAGGCCCAGAGCAGGACGGGTCCGGCTGGCTTGTTGGCCAGCTCGGTCACTGCCCCGCTGACGTCGGCCTCGCCGCTGCGGCCCACCGCGAGCTGGATTGCGATGACGCCAATGAGGACGTGCAGCAGGCCGCTCACGGCGTATCCCGCGCGGGCAACGGCTGCGAAAATCTGCGAATTAGCGGCTTCCTCGGCCACGTCGGCGGCCTTTCTCATCTCATCCTTGATGACAAGCCTCCTTGTTGAGTGGACTGGATTCCATGGTCCCTTAAACGACGTCGGGCAGGGTACCTTCCAAGAGAAAGGTCCCTGCCCGAATCACAAACCGTGGTGTCCTAGAACCCAACAACCGACTGCGGCCAGATGCTCCGGAGACCCGCGCCAAGGGGATTGAACTGCTCACGGATGGTCACCACCGCACGGGCCTGACCAGCGGCGTCCGCGGCATGGCCAGCGGTGTCGGCCGTGCCCGCAAGTGCTTCGGACTTCGTGTGAGCCGAGCCGGCAGTTACGGACTTGGCGGAGATCTGGTCAGTCATTTCGGTGGTCCTTCCTGGAAGTTCCCGTCAGCTAATTGGCTGATGTTTCAACCATCGGACGGGGTCCTCAAGAAGGACGCCGGGTCATCTCAAGATTCGCTCAAGATTTCGCACCAGCGCACCAGCGGGACTGCATGAGGAGACTCAAGGCATATCCAGCATCTTCCGGGCACAGGGCACCAGGGCTACTCCTCCAGGCGCTCGTTCAGCAACTGCTCTATATCGGCAAAACCAAGTCCCGCCGCGATGGCAAGATCCGGAAGGCCCGCACCGGCCGCTGCGGCGGCACGCATTGCCGTAGCCAGGCAATCCCGCGCCTCGTCCATCTCCCATTGAAGACCCTCAACCCGCGCGGAGGCCGTCCACACTTCGTCCAGCAGGCTGGTCCTCACTGAGGGACTGGAGGTGGCACTTGGCGCCCCGGAGGTCACCGTAGGGAGAGCCTCGCCCTGTTCTTCACTCACAAGTACTGCAGTCATTAGAGCCCTCCCGTGTAAGAATGTGTCTCGACAAACTAGTTATATGGGAATCTAACTAAATAAGCCAGTAATGACCTTCGGACATGTGATGCACATCACATAAATCAACCGTGAGGAATGCCCCAGTCGTCACGTCCTATTCATGACGGCGCAACAAGCACCGCATCAAACCGAAAGGAGTGATCGTCTTGACGATCCAAACGCACACCCCCGCAGACGTTCCCGCCAAGAACTCCCAGGCGACCCCGGCACCCGTGCTGGACACCCCCAACAAGGGTAAAGACGGCCGCGGAGCCACCACCGTCGCCGACGGCGTAGTAGCAAAAATTGCGGGCATCGCCATCCAGGAAATTCCCGGCGTACACGCCCTTGGCGGTGGAGCAGCCAGGGCAATCGGCAATCTCCGCGAGAAGGTGGGCCAGAAGGACCTCACCCAAGGCGTCAGCGTAGAAGTGGGGCAGACCCAGGTGGCTGTGGACGTGACCCTGGTGGTCGAATACCCCCATCCGCTTCAGGAAGTCGCAGACAACGCACGCGACGCTGTCTACACCGCGATCGAAGACCTGGTGGGCATGGAAGTCACGGAAGTCAACGTCACCATCACTGACATCCACGTGCCGTCCGACGACGCAGACGTAGAGGACTCCGAGCGTGAACCGAGGGTGTCATGAACCCCACTATCGCAGGCGTAGCCATCGGCGCCATCCTGGCCGTGGCGGGGCTCGCCTTCGGGTTCTGGGGCCTGCTGCTCACGGCACTGTTCATGGGAATCGGAGCAGTGCTGGGCCGCGCAGCCGAAGGAAAGCTTGACCTTCGCGGGGTGCTGGACGCCTTGCGGGGCAAGCGCTCATCCACATGAACGGGACAAGATCCGCCACCATGAGTCCCCCCACGAGGCGGCCTGACGGCAAGGAAACACGGGGCCATAACCGGATCACCCATCACGCCATCCGGCAAACCATGGAAGCAGTCACCGCCCGGGCCTTCCGCGTCGGCAAAGACAACGTCACCGCTGCTTTGGAGGACGACGCCGGCAAACTCGGCGTCAGCGTCTCCATCAAGTTGAGGCTCGAGCCACTTTTGGAACCGCGGAACAGTAGCGGCACCATCTTCGAACGGGCTCAGCAGGCCCGCGCTGAGATCACGTCCCGGGGTACCGAACTCACCGGACTGGAGATCGGACGGGTGGACATCCGCCTTACCGGCGGGAAACAGGAAGTGTCCAAGGAAAGGAGAGTGACATGAGCAAGGATCCACACATCCGGCGCCTGGTTCGCCGGGAAACGCACTCTTCCCGCGCCGTGCCCTCCATCCTGACGGCTTCTGTCCTGCTGGCAGCCTCGCTCTGGCTGAGCCTCGAATCCGTGCTGTGGTTACTCAAGGATCAACCCCTGCTCGTCAGCCCGGCCCAGATGCTGCGGTGGCTGGAGGAACTTCCGGGAAAGACTGTCCCGGCGGGCATGATCGCGGCCGGCATCGGCGTGGCATTGCTCGGGCTGCTCGTCCTGGGACTCGGGGTGGGGAGGGGCCGCCGGCGCCGCCGTTCCCTGGAAAGCGACCGCGCAGCAGTAGTGGTGGACGACGACGTCATCGCAGCAGCCGTCTCCGGACGGGTTCGGCTCGCCGCCGGCCTTGCACCGGGCCAGGCGACCACCACCGTGGGCGGACGCTCAGTGCGAGTCCAAGTGCGTCCGACGTCGGGCCAACCGCTCGCGGTGGACAGGGTACGGGAAGCGGTCGACGGCGAACTGGCCGCCTACGGATTGGACCGCCGGATGACATCCGGCGTCCGGGTTCTGACGGAAGGAGCGGTGGGGCAATGAGAAACACACATCGGGGCCTCAACCGGATTTTGCTGACCCTCGTGGGGATCCTGTTGCTGGGTATTGGTGCCGCACTCATCGCGACCGGTACCCTCCCATCGGCGGCGGACATCTGGACCACCACGGCATCCTCAGTGCGGGACCAGGCCCGGAGCCTTGCCGGGACGGCACCTCTACCCGAACCGGTTCGGAGTTGGTGGCTGGTGCTGGGAGTTGCCCTGCCCTTGGTGGGCGCAGTCCTCAGCGTCGCTTGGCTGGCGAGCCAAGGCGGAGGCAAAACACCCCGCTTGGCCGAGCAATCCGACGGTACCGCCGGACGAACTGTTGTTGACGCCGGGCTGGTCTCCACCGCTATCCGGGAAGCCCTCAACGGGAACAAGGATGTGCTCTCAACCTCCGTCTCCGCTTGGGAATCACGCCGTGGCACCGCGCTCCACATCCGCCTGGAGGCCCGCAAAGGGGCATCCCCCAGGGAGCTCACGCACACGGTGGAACACCTCCTCCGGAGCACCGACTCCTGGCTGGGACATCCATTGCCCGCGCTGGTCCGGATCACCAGCGGCCCACGCACACAGATTTCCGGAACCCGTCGCGCGCGGTGACCGTCTCTCAGAATTTCCACTAAAACACGCGCGACTCAGCAGAGACCGTGCACAACAAGAAAAGGGAACACCATGGGAATCAACGACAAGATCAACAACGCAGCCACCGAGCACCTCGGTGCAGCCAAGGAAGGCGCCGGAAAGCTCACCGGCGATCAGTCGCTGGAGCGCGAGGGGCAGCACGATCAGGCACAAGCCAAGATCCAGCAGGCAGGCGAAAAGGTCAAAGACGCTGCAGCCGATATCACCGAGAACATCAAGGATGCGGCGCAGAAGCTCAAAGAAGGTTTCTCCAAAAAGTAGCTTGCGGCCCGGGACGGTTCTGCTGGCCAGCGGGACCGTCCCGCCACTGAGCATCATCAGGACCACCGAGACCTTGGACGACCATAGATGGGGAAGGCAGAAAACGTGACTGGTTCACCCGCAGCGCAGCACCAATTGGACCTGGTGCCCGATGCTCTGCTGGCCGGCCGGGCCGCAGACGGTGACACCGCAGCCTTCGAGGCACTGGCGCGGCGCCACGGCCCGTTGATGCGGGCCACGGCCCGGCGATTGACCGGCTCACAGGCCGACGCCGACGACGTCGTGCAGGAAACACTCGTCCAAGCCTGGAAGCAACTGGACAACCTCCGCGACCCCGCAGCAGTCAAGGGATGGTTGCTCAGGATTGTCGGCAGCCGCAGCATCGACCACCTCCGGAGACGCCGCAATCATGCAGGCCTCGACGCCGTGGAGAACCAGGTGGAACACGACGCCAAGCCGCAGGCAGCTGACCCCGAGCACAGCGCAGTTATCACCTCCCGCGTGGAGGCCCTAAAAGCGGCGCTCGCAAAGCTTCCCGAGGAACAACGGCGATGTTGGGTTCTTAAGGAATTCAATGACCAGAGCTACGAGGAGATCGCACTGACGTTGAATATCAGCCAAGCCAGTGTCCGCGGCCGCTTGGCCAGGGCACGGATCACCCTTGCGCGCATGATGGAGGAATGGCGATGAACACCCCCGAAGACTCCTTGGACTGCGGGCACAGCCTTGCCGAACTAAGCACTTATCTGGACACCGGAGAGATTGCAGATCCCGCCCATCTCCACTCATGCCCTGAATGCCAAGCTGGCCTGGCATCGTTGCGCCGGCTATCCCAACTGGGCAGCGAACTGCTGACGTCGGATCTGGCCGATGCAGGCTCGGGCCATGACGACTGGATGCAGTCCATCCTGGACAACCTCCGGCTGGAGCTGCGTCCAGGCAGGAGCATTCCCCTGCAGGCCGGGAACCCGAAGGACACCCTTTGGGAAACCGAGGGTTCAATCTCAGCACTCATCCGATCCGTGGCTGACGCCCTGCCTGGCACGGCCGCCGGCAAGTGCCGGTTGCATGGCGACGTCACCACACCAGGAGCCGGAATTACCGTGGACGTGGAGATAGCCGTGGTGTACGGACACCCCCTGGATGAACGTGCCGAAGAGCTGCGCCGTGAGTTGGCGCAGACGCTCGCCTTCCAAACGGAGCTAAACATCGAGACCATCAACATCACCGTGAGGGACGTTCTGGAACCGCCTTCCGCCGCAGACCAGGTTCCCTCTCCACCCACCAGCCCCGCACCCACCACTCGGGAGGATCAGCCATGACGGAACATCTGGAACCCGGGAGCATCCAATCCGCAGGTGCTTCACCCGCAGTGGCGGAGGAACTGCTCGGTGTCATCCAAGGAGTGGAGGGAGTTTCTGCCGTATATCCGGCCCAGCCCTTATGGCAGTCGATAGCGGGTGCGGCCATGGCTGCCGTGACCGGGGAGATTCTTCCCTTGGTCTCCGTCACCGGCGATGGAGACGCGCTCGCAGTCAAGGCCCGGATTGGCGTAGGCACCCTTCGCCCCGCACCCAGCGTGGCCCGCGAAGTAGCCGGCGCGGTCCGCACGCACCTGCTCCCCCGGGATGCCGCCGTCGAGGTATACGTGGTCAAGGTAGGACCCTGACCGTCTTCTCATCCACCCGGCGCTTAGGTTACCTGTAACTGCTGGACGGTTATGGCCCCTTTGAGTACCAGCCGAAGCGTCCCGCTCGCGGTCCAAGCCGGGAGAACGGAGGGGTCGACGTCGATTCCAACCTCGCCGCTGTAACCCTCCTTCAGTTGGCACTGGCCAAGATCGAGCCAGGTGTCGGCTGGCCCGGAGGTCTGCACGCTGATGCTGCAGTCACCAAAGCCCTTCCCTGTCCTGGCGGACAAGACCTCACAGTTGACTGCAGTTATTGGCAGGCCGTCCCACTTGCGGTAAACCGCCCATGCAGGTTCGAAGGGATCTGCTGGAGTGATCGCTGTACCCGAGAGGGGCTGAGAGGGCACCAGGTCAATGTTTGATTTCGTGTCGTAAAGCCGCGCCGGCACCCACGTCCCTGCTATCCGCCGGGAACGCTGTCCGCGATCCGGGACCTGAATGGCCACGCTCACTGGCAGCCTCTGGGCGGAAGAGCCCACCAGGATCCGGTACTCCCCGGGTTCCACCACCATGGCCTCCGCGACGGTACTGAACGTGGCCAACCGTTCCACAGGGATGCGCAGGGTGGCCGTTATGCGAGCGCCTGGAGCCAGTTCAACCCGCCGGTGGGCAACTAAAAGCCGCCGCGGAAAGTGGTCCTGATGGGTGGGAGCTGAGGCGTAGGCCTGCACCAACTCGTGGGCCACCCGATCTCCCTGGTTGGTGAGGGTGACGTCCACGCCGATGGTTTTGCTGGCAGGGTCGCTGCTGACAACGGCATTCGTGTACTGGACATCTCCATAGCTGAGGCCGTGACCCAGCGGATAGAGCGGCTCCGCACGCGTGTACAGGTACGTGGATTCGGATCCGATGATGTCGTAGTCAAGAATGTCCGGCAGGTCCCGGTCCCGGGCGAACCACGTTTGCGGGAGGCGTCCCGTGGGTTCGGCGTCTCCGCTGAGCACGTCCACCACCCCCGGACCCAGTTCCTGGCCCCCGTGCGATGTCCAGGCGATAGCGGGGAGATCGGCCAAATCACCCAGTGCATAGGGATAAGAGGAGACAACAAGCAGGATGGTTTTGGGATTCGCATCCTGCACGATCCTGACGAGTTCCTGCTCGGACTGCGGCAGGTCCAAGGATTCCCGATCCTGGGTTTCCCTCCCGCCAAGGTGGGGATCGTTGCCTACTACTACCACTGCCACATCTGATGAAGCGGCCGCAGCATGCGCTGCATGGTGCCCGGATTTGATGGTTCTGATCACAAAGCGATCAGCGGCGGCTTCCACCCCGGAGGCCAGCACCAAACTCCCTGTCCCTGACTCGACGCGCACCCATTGGGAGGAGGCAACGTGCTGGATGGCAACGGTTCCGTCGTGGGAATGCACCAGGCGGAAGGTTTCCTGCACCACCCACCCTCCGATTCGATCCGCCGAAGCCCTGAGGTAGTTGTCGGTGCCGGCTGCGACAAAACGCCCGGTCAAACTTGACTGAAGACTGAACTCGCCGCTCCCCCAGTCCTTCAGCGTGAAGTGTTCCCCAACAGCTGGTGAGGTTGTGTCCGCGACCAGGACGCCGCCGTCGTCGTCGGTGGTTTCCGACGGCGACGGCAGCCCCAGGTAGGTGCCTGTACGGACGCTTCGCAGGGTTATAACGTCCAGGCCGTCCTCAGCTATGACGTCCTGGTAACGCCGGGAAAGAGCCTCTGCTATGCCACACTCGTTCTGCAAGGTGCCGCTGTACCAGTCACTCAGGACGCGCTGGCCCAAGGTTCCAATGACGGCAATGGACCCAGGGTTGTTCCCCAGTGGGAGCAGGTGGGGATCCGGCTGATTACGCAGCAAGACCACGGACTTCCGGGCAGCTTCGCGGGCCAGGGCCACGGTTGCAGCCGCATCGCTCTCCCCTGCGCTGGTCGAAGAAGAGCCGTGATGGTCGCCGAATTCTCCCGTCCTGGCGCGGAGCGTGAGGAGCCTGAGCACGCTTCGGTCAAGGTCATCCACCGTCAGCAGGCCCCGTTCCAAGGCGTCCTCAAGGTAAGACACTGACGGGCCCGGGTTGTCGCCGTCGTCAGTGAAGTTATCCACCCCTGCCTTGAGCGCGGCAGCGTAGGCGGACGCGCCGTCGGGAAAGTACTTCTCGGCGCGGAAGAGTGCGGAGGGCGCACCTGCGTCACTCACCACAACCACCGAGCCGCCGTTGGTCCATGTCCGCAGATGCTTGTTGACCAGGTCCGAGACGTGGGCCGGGCGTCCGTTGACCAGGTTATAGGAGAGCATTACCGCTCCAGCTACGCCGTCCTCGATGGGTTGCCGATATGCCGGCAACTCGTATTCGTGCAGGACCCTGTCGCTGAGGTTGCTGGAGGTGAGGCTGCGATCGTGCTCGTTGTTATAGCCAAGGAAATGCTTCAAGGTGGGCACCGTCAACCAGGTCCCGGCATCGGCTCCTTTGAGTCCTGCGCAAAAGGCGCTGGCAGCGCGGGCAGTCAGGTGCGGGTCCTCGGAAAAGCCTTCCTCGTTCCTCCCCCATAGCGGGTGTCGCAGCGGGTTGACCACGGGGGCCCACACGTTGAGGCTGACGCTGGGGTCCATTTCCTTTTTTGCCTTGACCTCGCGCCCTATGGCTTCGCCCACCCGGGTGATGAGGTCCTCGTCCCATGTTGCAGCCAACCCTACGGGCTGCGGGAAGACGGTTGCCGGTCCAAGCCACGCCACACCATGGGCAGCTTCGGTGCCTGTCCTGAAAGGTGCCAGGGCAAGCTCGGGAACCGCGGGGGCATGCTGATGGAGCATGGCGATCTTTTGCTCCAGCGTCAGGAGGCGGAGCAGGTGTTGCGCTGCCTGGACATGGCTTTTAGTCACGAAGAGTGTCCTGTCATTGACTGTTGAATCGCTTCTACGAATGGGCGTCGAACTTCAGTGTTCCATCAGCTCACTGTGATGTGCAACACCCAAACCATTGCGTCAAAGTCAGCGAATAGCCTAGGGTGGACGCAATCGAAGCGTTTCGACAGTTCTTGCAATGAATTCATCACAAAGGAGTGTTTCATGCTTGGTTCCAACACGCCGCCGTTTAAGACTTTCCGGGAAAAACGCTCGGAAGCACCACCTCGCGGAACGGGGGCAATCAACGTCAACCGCCGGTCCTTCCTGGGCGTCCTTGGCGGCGCGGTATTTCTGGCAGCTGCACCGTCAGCCCTCACAGCCTGCAGCCCGGGAGCGTCCGCACCCCTTGCCACAACTTCCGGTGGTCTGGCCGAGGCAGTCGCCAAACTGGTCCCGAGCTACATTCCGCTGGATCTGGTGAAGCCGGACATTCCCTCAGTCAAGGGATCCACCCCCGGATTTACCACGCTCCCGGCCACCCTGGTTAAGTCCGTGAAGGACACGCCCGGCAAGGGAGGCACCTATACAGCCATGACACCTGCATGGTGGGCAATCCCGCCGTCCCTGCCGGAGAACAGCTACTACAAAGCCGTGAATGCCGAGCTCGGAACCACCATCAACTTCCAGGTCAACGACGGCAATAGTTATGCAGACAAGATTCAAACCGTCCTCGCCTCGCCCAAGGACGTCCCGGATTGGGTAGTCATACCCTCCTGGAACCTGCCGCCGCGATTCGGTCAGGCGGCCAAGGGCATCTTCACCGACCTGTCAGAGTTCCTGGCCGGGGACAAAGTGAAGAAATACCCCAACCTTGCCAACATCCCCACTGCCTCGTGGAAACTGGGCTGCTTCGATGGCGGCCTCTACGGACTTCCCTACCCCGGCGCCCTGATCTCCGACGCCATCTTCTACCGGGCAGACATCTTCGAGCAGCTGGGAGTGGAACCGCCAAAGTCTGCCGACGACTACCTCAAGGTGGCCAAGCAGCTGACGGATCCCGCCAAGAACCGCTGGGGTTCGGAGGACGTGTGGAACGGCGCCCAGATCATTCACGGAGTGGTTCCCAAATGGAAGCGAGTGGACGGAAAGCTCCAGAACAAATTCGAAACGGACGAATACCGCGCTGCGTTGGAGTGGACTGCCAAGCTCTTCGCGGACGGTTCGGTGCACCCGGACGCCGTGGCCGGCAACGCCCAGCAATCCAAGCAGCGCTTCGAGTCCGGCGCATCGCTCATGGCATCGGACGGCGTAGGTGGCTGGCACGAAGCACTGGCCCGGGTCCTGCCCTCCAACCCGGGTTTCAAAATGCTCCCCATGGACTACTTCGCACCCGACGGCGGGGCGCCCACCCTGTTCCGTGCCCAGCCGGCAGCAATCTTCAGCTTCATCAAGAAAACCGATGACCCCGCCAAGGTGGAGGAGCTGCTCGCATTGGCCAACTTCATTGCTGCCCCCTTTGGAACACAGGAAAACCGGCTGATCACCAGCGGCGTGGAAGGCGTGCACTACACCAAGGACTCCCAGGGCATCCCCAAAATGACTGAAAAGGGAAGCCAGGAAGTTACCAGTACTTACGCCTTCCTTGTGGCGGGCCCGATCGTCAATTCCATGGTCCAGTACCCGGGACTCGTAGAAGCCCAGTCCGGATGGGAGGCCCGCCAGGCACCCCATGTGACGGAGGATGCTTTCTTCGGTATGCAGATTGAGGAACCCACCAAGTTCGCCTCATTGGGTAAGCCCTTCAACGACCTCGCCAAAGACATCGTCCGGGGCCGCAAGAGCATTAAGGACCTGGACAGCGAAGTGGCCTCCTGGCGGAGCAAGGGTGGAGACGAACTGCGCGACTTCTACGCCGGCTTCCTGGCCTAGGACGGCACTCCATGACTATCGAAACCGAAAAACCCTCGCCTTCAGCGGGAGGCGATAAAACGGCAGCCCACAGCAGCGGGTCAGCCAGGGAACCCCAGACCGGCAAGAAATCACAGACCGACAAGAAATCACGGGCCGGAAAGCGCCTGCAGGAGCAGGTGTCCGGACGACCCCGGGCCGGCAGGCTGGCCCGATTCAAGCGCGACCGGTCCTTGGTGTTCATGGCCTTGCCCGCGGTCCTCCTATTGGCCGTATTCGCCTACCTCCCCATGCTCGGTAACGTGGTGGCGTTCCAGGATTACTCCCCCTTCATAGGCTTCGCCGACAGCCCATGGGTTGGCCTGGATAACTTCTCCAGGGTCTTTGGCGATCCCGATTTCTGGATGGCCGTCAAAAACACCCTGGTCATCACTGCCTTTCAGCTGGTCTTCTTCTTTCCCATTCCCATCGCTCTGGCCATTCTGCTGAATTCGCTGATCAACCCCAGGCTGCGCGCAGCCATCCAGGCCGTGGTGTACCTGCCACACTTCTTCTCGTGGGTTTTGGTGGTCTCGGTATTCCAGCAAATCTTCGGCGGCGCCGGCCTGTTGAACCAGTCCCTGCGCGCCAACGGCTGGGAGGCCGTTGACGTCATGACCAACCCGGATACCTTTCTCTTCCTGATCACCTCCCAAGCCATCTGGAAGGACGCCGGGTGGGGCATCATCGTGTTCCTCGCTGCGCTGAGCGCCATTGATCCCGCCCAATACGAGGCGGCTGCAGTGGACGGCGCGGGCCCGTGGAAGCGCATGTGGCACGTCACCCTGCCGGGGCTCCGAAGCGTGATCGTCCTGCTGTTGATCCTGAGGCTGGGAGATTCCCTGTCCGTGGGCTTTGAGCAACTCATCCTTCAGCGGGACGCCGTGGGTGCCGAAGCAGCGGAGGTACTGGACACGTTCGTCTACTACACCGGCGTGCAGAACGGCGATTGGAGTTATGCAGCCGCGGCCGGCCTCATCAAAGGCGTTATCAGCCTGGCCCTGATCCTTGCGGCGAACAAAGTCGCCCACATATTTGGCGAGAGCGGTGTGTATTCAAAATGAGCATCCTGGTCAGAAATACCAGAAAACCGGACAGCATCTCCCAACGCGCAGCCTGGGAGGAGGAACCCGGCGTAGTGGCGAAGGCCGGGAAGTTCCTGATCCTCGGCGCTGTGGTCCTGGCCGTGCTGGGGCCGCTGTACACCATTGTGCTGACCAGCGTTTCTTCCCAGGCCACCATCACGCAAGCCGGTGGTTTGGTGTTGATCCCGGGGGAAATCACCTTTGCCGCGTATCAACAGATCCTCAGCGGCGGGGTGGTCACCAGGGCCGTCCTGGTCAGTGTGGGCGTCACAGCGACGGGAACGGCATTGAGCATGGTGGTTTCGGTGCTGTGCGCCTATGGGTTGTCGCGTCCGGGCTCGTTCGCACACACACCCATCCTGTTCACGCTGCTGATCACCATGTTCTTCAGCGCGGGAATCATTCCGGCCTATCTGCTGGTGTCCAGCCTGGGCCTGATCAACACATACTGGGCGCTGATCCTGCCCAGCTGTATCTCCGTTTTCAACATCATCATCCTCCGCGGGTTCTTCATGGGCATTGACCGCGGCATCCTGGACAGCGCGCGCATGGACGGCGCCAGCGACTGGCGGACGCTCACGCAGATTGTGCTGCCCATGTCCAAAGCTGTCACCGCCGTCATTGCCCTCTTCTATGGGGTTGGCTATTGGAACGCTTTCTTCAACGCCGTCCTCTACATCAACGACAGCGCCATGAATCCGCTCCAGGTGGTGCTGCGTTCCTACGTCCTTCAGGGCGTGACGGTGCCTGGGCAGATCGACGTGGGACAGGGCGCAGCTGCTTCGCCGGCACTTCAAATGGCCGTCATTGTGCTGGCCATGGTGCCGATCCTGCTTGTTTATCCGTTTGTTCAGAAGCACTTCACCAAGGGCGTCATGATCGGTGCGGTCAAGGGATGACTGGGGTTCAGGGAGCTTCGGCCGTTGTCTCGCCCGGCGTCAAGGATGGCGCAATAAGCCTCAGTTCTGCGGGCTTGTCACGGCTCAGCCGATCCATCACCATTTCCACTGCGGACCGCCCAATGTCCATGGCCGGAATGGATACGGCGGTCCACGGGCGGGCTGCCGCTTTGGCTACATCTGCCGGCGCAATGACAACCACTGAGATGTCCTTGGGAATGGCCAGGCCCCGGAGTGAAAGCTCTTCCCGGAGCATGGGAAGCAGGGCCTCGTTGTGCACCACCAGCGCAGTGGCCGGATGTTTTCCGGTGAAGATGGCGTCCAGGGACTCTGCCAGCTGCGGGGAATCCGCCTCACATGCCACGGCCCGGCCGGTGGCGCCAAAACTGTTTGTGGCGTCGGTGAACCCCTGCAAGGCGCGGTCTGCATACGTGGCGTGGCGTTTCAGGGAGGCAGGCGGTGAGCCGATGAACGTGATGCTTCGGTGCCCCAGGTCCCAGAGATGGCGGACCGCCAGCCGGGAGGCGCCGGAGAAATCGAAGTCCACACAGCTCAGCCCCCGCGGCTCGTCCGGCATGCCGATCAGGACCGCTGGCTTCTGCAAACGGGCCAGGACGGGAATACGGGGATCGCGGGCTTCGATGTCCATCATCAACAACCCGTCCACCATCGATTGCGAAGTGACTCGTTCGATGCTTCCGGGGTCGTCCTGCGTCAACAGCAGGACATCCTGGTTGAAGGTCCGGGCAGTGGTTACCACGGCGGTCACGAACTGCATCACCACGCCAACGTTCACGTCCGGCCGGAGCGGAACCACCAATCCCAAAACGTTGGACCGGCTTGAGGCCAAGGCCCGGGCGCTGGACCGGGGACTGTAATTCAACCGCGCCATGGCGGCCTCAACGACGTCGCGTGTTTCTTTCGAAATAGTCCGCTTACCACTCATCACATAAGACACCGTGCTGGTGGATACCCCGGCCTCCCGGGCGACATCGGTGATGGTCGCACTTGTTGAAGCCCTTCGATTATCCATAGCCACCATTTAACCAAGGAAAACAATGCAACTCCGTAGCCACGGCCTGAAAAACGTGACTGATGGGACCGGCCTGCTCTTCGGCGCGGACTACAACCCCGAACAATGGCCGGAAGAGACCTGGCCGGAAGACATAGCCCTCATGAAGCGGGCAGGCATCAACATAGTGACCGTTGGGGTGTTCAGCTGGGCCCGGCTCCAGCCCGAAGAAGGGCAGTGGAACTTCGGCTGGCTGGACCGTCTCCTGGACTTGCTGGCTGACAACGGAATCCGTGTTTGCCTGGCAACACCCACCGCTTCCCCGCCCCCATGGCTGGGCCACCAACACCCTGATTCGCTCCCCACCACCGCGGACGGCACCACGCTCTGGTACGGCTCCAGGAACCAGTTTTCGCCGTCATCCTCCGCCTACCGTGCAGCGGCGTTGGCCGTCACCTCCCGGCTCGCCGCGCGCTACGCGGCCCACCCAGCCGTTGCCATGTGGCATGTGGGCAACGAGCTAGGTCAAATCAGTTACGACGACGAAACGGCCGTGGCGTTCAGGTCATGGCTGCTGCGCCGCTACGGATCCCTCGACGCCGTCAACTCGGCGTGGGGGACGGCTTTCTGGAGTCAGGGCTACGGCAGTTGGGAAGAGATCCTTCCGCCGCGTGCCGCGCCGTACATGCATAATCCCACCCAGGTCCTCGACTTCCACCGGTTCACCTCAGAGGCTCTCCTCGAGTTGTTCGTGGCGGAACGTGATGTGATCCGAAACCATGCCGAGCAGCCGGTCACCACCAACCTGATGGGCTTCTTCCGGGGTGCTGACTACTTTCGTTTTGCGCAGGAAACAGACTTCATTGGCAACAACCACTACGTTGATCCGGCAGAGCCGCAATCTTGGGAAACCGCAGCGCTCACCCACGATCTTTGCCGGGGCCTGGCCGGGGGTGCGCCGTGGATGCTGATGGAGTCGGCAACCTCGGCGGTCAGTTGGCGCGGTCACAACGTGCCCAAGGACCCGGGCGCCCTCCGCGTGGACTCACTGGCAGCTGTCGCACGGGGCTCCGATGCCGTGTGCTACTTCCAATTCCGCCAGTCCGCCTTCGGAGCCGAACGCTTCCACTCCGCAATGGTTCCCCTTGCGGGAGCAGACACCAGGGTGTTCCGCGAAGTTTGTACCCTGGGTTCAGACCTTCAAGAGCTTCGCCTTCTGGCAGGCACCCCTGCTCACGCCCGGATTGCAGTCTTGTTCGACTGGGACAGTTGGTGGGCTTCGGAATCACCGGACCGCCCCAGCAACCGGCTGGGTGTCATGGACCAGATGCTCGCGTATTACCGGCCCCTGCTCCGGCGCGGGCACTGCGTGGAAGTCATCCACCCCTCAAGCCGCCTGGGACGTTACGATCTGGTGCTGGCACCGAGCCTGTTCCTGCTGACCGAAAAGGACGCTGAAGCACTGGACGCGTGGGTACGCGCGGGGGGCACCGCCGTCGTAGGTCCCTTTAGTGGAGTGGCCGATGCCAACGGCCATCTTCGGAACGGCCGCCACCCGGCAGTGCTCGCGGACCTGCTGGGAGTGACAGGGGAAGAGTGGCGCCCGTTAGCCAGCCCGGTGCGCCTGGCATTCGGCCAGGGCGTCGCGATGGACGCAGAGGCGCTCAGCTGGTCCGAGGACCTCCGCATCCACTCAGGCAGCGCCTCACCCGTGGCGTCCTTCGCCGCCGGCCCATTGTCCGACCAGCCGGCGGTGGTGCGTAACAACCACGGCAAGGGGTGGAGCTGGTATGCCGGAGCCGACCTGCCCGAGGACGCCGTGGATGTGGTGGTCGAGGGCGCGCTACGGGATGCAGGAATCGCCTCTGTGGTGGCCGGGAAACTGCCGGCCGACGTCGAACTCGTCCAGCGCGGCGACTACCTTTTCCTGCTCAACCATGGGGACGGGAGCCGCCACATAGAACTCAACCAGCACATGAGAGCCAACGGACCCTCCATAGACATGCTCACAGGCACCAGCCACGAGGCGGAACTGACGCTTCCTCCCTACGGAGTCCTGGTCCTGAAATGCGGCCCGACTACCCAAAACCCGCACTCGCCACAAAAGAACGGAAACTGAGTCACCATGAAATTCACTGACGGATATTGGCTCTACCGCAAGGGCTTTTCCGCCCTGCGCCCGCAAGACGTCTCTGATGTGGTGGTCAATGAAGATGCCTTGACGGTTTACGCCCCTACCAAGCGCATCGCCACCCGCGGGGACGCGTTGAACCTTCCCCAGATCACCGTCACTTTCGACGCCCCGATGCCCGACGTGATCGGGGTGACCATTGAGCATTTCCAAGGCGGTTTGGACAAGGGGCCCAGGTTCGAGGTCAAGCACGACGGCGCCGCACCAACCTTCCGGGTCGATGAAGACTCCGCGCACATCACCTCGGGAGGCCTCACGGCCACAATCAACACCCGTGGGGACTGGGGCGTCGATTTCTTCGGCGACGGCCGCTTACTGACCAGTTCCACGCCCAGAAGTGTAGGGGTCATTACGGACGATCAGGGGCGGACCTTCGTCCATGAGCAACTCAGTCTGGGTGTTGGGACCAACATTTATGGATTGGGCGAGCGCTTCGGCGCCTTCGTCAAGAACGGTCAATCCGTGGATATCTGGAATGAGGATGGCGGAACGTCCAGCGATCTTGCCTACAAGAACGTCCCATTCTTCATGACCAATGACGGCTATGGCGTGTTCGTGAACCACCCGGAGTTGGTTTCGTTCGAAGTTGGCTCGGAGGTGGTCTCCAGGACCCAGTTCAGCGTGGAGGGCCAGAGGCTGCAGTACTACATCATCCATGGGCCCTCCCCCAAGGACATCATCCGCCGGTACACCGAACTGACGGGCCGGCCGTCCCGAATCCCGGCATGGTCCTACGGTTTGTGGCTGTCCACGTCATTCACCACGGACTATGACGAGAAAACAGTGACCTCGTTCATTGACGGAATGGAGCAGCGGAAACTTCCGTTATCGGTGTTCCATTTTGACTGCCATTGGATGCGTTCCTTCCATTGGAGCGACTTCATCTGGGATCCGGCCACGTTCCCTGACCCTGAGGGAATGCTTCAACGCCTGCATGATCGTGGACTCAAGGTCTGTGTGTGGATCAACCCCTACATCGCCCAACGTTCACATCTCTTCCGTGAGGGTGCCGATCTGGGCTACCTGGTGAAGCGTCCGGATGGTTCGGTGTGGCAGTGGGACATGTGGCAGGCGGGCATGGGTCTTGTGGACTTCACCAACGCCGATGCGGTGCGCTGGTATCAGGACAAGCTGCGGGTGCTGCTGGACCAGGGGGTTGACTCCTTCAAAACGGACTTCGGCGAGCGCATTCCCACCGATGTTGCCTGGCACGACGGCTCTGATCCGCAGAAGATGCACAACTACTACTCCCAGCTGTACAACCGCGCGGTCTTTGATCTGCTGAAGAAAGAACTGGGCGAAGGTGAAGCCGTAGTGTTCGCCCGTTCCGCAACTGCCGGCGGCCAGACCATGCCGGTGCACTGGGGCGGAGATTGCGAATCTACGTTTGCGGCCATGGCAGAGTCGTTGCGCGGCGGCCTTTCCCTTGCGGCCTCCGGATTTTCGTTCTGGAGCCACGACATTGGAGGCTTCGAGGGGACGCCTGAACCGGAAATCTTCAAACGCTGGATCGCTTTCGGACTCCTTTCCTCCCATTCGCGACTCCATGGCTCCAATTCCTACCGCGTTCCCTGGCTGGTGGACGAGGAGTCCGTGGAGGTTCTCCGACACTTCACCGAGCAGAAAATGCGTCTGATGCCCTATTTGCAGATGGCGGCAGAAGAAGCATATTCGCAAGGCATTCCGCTGATGCGCCCCATGTTCCTGGAGTTCCCGGAGGACCCCGGCTGCGCACCTTTGGACCGGCAGTACATGCTGGGGCCGGATCTCCTGGTTGCTCCGGTCATGAATCCGGGCGGCGAGGTTTCCTTCTATCTTCCCGAGGGCACATGGACGCATCTTCAGACGGGAGAAACCCTGAACGGTCCGCGCTGGCATCACAAGGCGTACACCGTGATGGACGCGGCGGTGTGGGTACGGGAGGCCGCTGTCATTCCGATCGGCACGGTATCCAACCGACCCGACTACGACTGGGGCCAAGACGTGGAATTCCACGCCTTCGCGGCCCCCGACGGTCTTGAGCGCAGAGTGCGGGTGCCTTCGCCGGATGGAAGCAGCAGGGTTTTCACGGTGCGTGTTCAGGACGGAAAAGTCACGGCAACGCTCCTCTGACGGACAGCCTGCACCGTTTCGGATTCGCTGCGGCACCGCAGCGGCACCGCAGCAAACGTACGACGGCGACCTCCCGCCGTCGTACGTTTGCTGCTGATAACCGGTGACCGGCTTTAGCGCGCATCCTTCTTGGCTTGGCGCTGGGCACCTTGGGACCGGCTGGAGGCGTCGCGTTTCACGCCGCCGGTCGTCTTCTGGTGGGACCGGCTCCGTCCGGGACCGGTTCCTGACCTGGCACCGGCACCCACGGAATCCGGCCCCGTTGACTTCCCGGCACTGGCGCGTTCCAGGCGCTCATGCTTGAGGGCTTCGGCGGCTTCGTGAGCTACACGGGCGAGTTCGTTGCTCACGATCGAAAGGGCTTCCTCGAACACGAAGGCCCGTGCCCTGGCTTTGTCCGATTTGTTGGAAGCAGCTCCGCGCCCGCCGGCCTCCAAGACCTCGTCAGCGGCTTTACGCCGGTAATTGGTGGTGTATTTGTTGCGGGCCCGCCGCACCCGTTTGTGCAACTTCAGCAGGCCGTCCTCGTCAAGGAGTTCGAGCCTGGCCGGCTCCAACTCCCGAATCAAATCCAGTTGATCTTCCTTCAACACCCACAGATATTGGTCCATTGGCCGATACTTGCATACCTCAATGACGGGGGAAAGAGGTTATCGAGTTATCACTCGAAGCGGGCGAGGACTCTGTGATTATTCGAAGAGATCCGGGGCTGCCGTCAGCGCAACGTAGGCCCACACATCAAGGCCGAGGGGCTCCAGTGCTTTGACAACCGCCCGCCGGACGGCGTCTTCCTCGCCCACGTTCCAGTCAGTTCCCGCCACCACGAAATCTACTTCCACGTAGAGCTTTCGCCCCACTTTTCCGGATCGAATAAGCGGTTTTTGCAGCCCGAATTCTTGCCGCACGGCCTGAACTGCATCAGTGATGGCTGCGTCCAGTTCCTTGGACGGTGCACCTTCGAGGAGTTCGTTCAAACCGGTCCGGATCAGTCCCACGGGAATGTAGGCCAGGATCAGGCAGGCAACAAGCACCAGGACCGGATCAACGTAGAGGGCAACATCGTCCAGGCCAAGGCCCTGCAGGACCAACGCCACCACAGCACCCAGTACCATCATGACGCTCAGGATTGCCCCGGCGCGCCACTGCGCAATTTCTGCAACCACCAGATCCGAATCAGGTGCCGCCCGCCCCATCCACCAGACAAGCGCGAACCCAATCGCCGCGGTGATGACCCCATAAACAGCAATAATGGCGGCGCTGACCGGAGAACCGCCGTCGCGAATGATTACCACAGCGTCACCTGCCGCGACCAGCAGCGTTCCGGCCACCGCCAGGCCCTGGATGAGCACCACCAACGGGGTGAAGGCATCCCGTCCGAAAGGGAAGCGACGTGTGGGTCCGCCTGCGGACGCAGACGACGCTTTCAAGGAGATCGCTGTAAGTATCAACCCGATCCCCATGTAGGCACCGTCGAACACAATGATCCTTGTCCCGCTGAGGACCCCCAGCATGATGGCCCCGGCCGCCGAGCCAACGGACACCCACAACGAAATCCCCAGGGCCCTCCGCTCTGCCCCCACCTCTCCGGCCGACATCAGTTGCTACCCGTGGCGAGGGCGTCCAGCAGACGGATGAACACGGCGATCCAGCCGTAGATGATCACAAAAGCGACCAGCTCAAAAGCGGTCAGGTTGAAATAGCCCACCGGGAAGAACAGCACGAGCGAGACGATCAGGGCGGCCAGAAAGCCCCCGCACACCAAGAAGAAGCGGCCCGGCAGCCCCCTCAGAATGAACGGGGAGGCCAGTAGCAGCAGAATGAAGACCACGGCCATACCTGAAGCAAACAGCGTATGGATCAGGAAACTGACGGATAGCGGCACAACCCCTACGCCGGCCAGCAGCAGTCCCATGGCAACGAACGCGCCGGAGCAGAGGCCCGCACTCCACCGGTGCACCAGCACACCGCGCGCGATCAGCGACTTCAGATCCCGGTCCAGGTACACGGCGAACGTGGTGATGAAGAAGCCCGCAACGATCAACGACAGGTTGAACAGGCCACTGGACGCCCCGCCCAGTGTGCCGAGCTGGCTGAAATGGTACTCCCACCATTTGGGATCCTGCGACGTCGCCATGCTCGCCACAATGCTCATGACCATGAACAGGACCAGCAGCCCTGACAGTTTCCGGGTGCTGATGTCCGCCACGGAAAGGTAAATCCAGTAGACGGCAAGACCGGAGGCCACCGCCATCCCCACTGTCGCCGCATAGATGTCCACGGTGAGGCCTTGGAAGCTGCGTTGCAACAACAGGAACGAGGAAACGGTGGCGATCGCTGCGATCAGCGCGTGGACCAAGGCAACAGTGGACGCATCCACGATGAACTTCCAGGGAGGCAGGCCCAGCCGCCAGTGCTGGTCCGGAAGGTACCGCGAGCGCCAGTAGCCAATGTACGCCGCAGCCATCCCGAGCACCAGAATGGCACCCGCGGAGATGAGGCCCAGGGAAACGCCACCCCACAAGGGCGGCGTCCGGCCAAAGAAGATCACCAATGCTGCCAGGCCTGCCACCACCGCCGCGGAGGATGCGGCCAGGAGCGCCTCGGATTCGGTTGCCATCCGGTTCTGCGGGGCTGGGTGGACGGGTGACGGCGTTTCAGAGGTGCTTCTTCTCGCTGCTGCCGGTTGGGTCATAGTGCGGCTCCTCCCAAAGAACCTGAACCGCCCTTCCGCTGATCCATGGCATGCTGAGCCGTGGCATTTCGATGAGCAGTTTGCTGCTCCGGTTCCACGAGCCACGCCATGGCTTCGGCCTCGGAGGAAAAGAACCGGGTGGGGCAGGGTGCCGGTTGGGCGGCCAGCTGATAATCCACCAGCATTCGGTCAACCGCGTTTTCGCCCAGCAACGCGATCCTGGATGCCGCGCAGGGCTCTACGAAAACGTCCCGCGCGGCCCGGCTCAAATGGCTCGTTTTAGCCATTCTGACCAGCAGGGGGTAGCGATTACCGGCAGCGAACTCGTTGACCGCGTCTACGGCTGCCCGGGCATTCTCGGCTTCGATCCGGGCTCCCGGAGCCCACGCCAATGACAGGACATTGTCCGGCTCAAGCTGGAGCGTGTAATCGACGTGGTTCGCCTCAGCCATAGAACCGTCTCCATCTCTGCAAATACGCAGGACTGCCCGCGGGCCACGGACTGACTCCACCCTGCACCACGCGGCAATCATCCCGTCTCATCCGAATAGAGTGATCTTTGCCGTGAATGTGGGGATGTTCCGCATCCCGTCAGGCGGTGAAGCGGCGTCTGTAGTCCGTGGGCGAGGTGGAGAAGGTGCCGGCAAAGTTTTGCCGGAGGGTCACTGCGCTGCCGAAGCCGCAGTCGGCCGCAACCTGATCGATGGACAAGTTGGTGGTTTCCAGGAGTCGGCGGGCAGCATCAAGCCGGCGACTACGTATCCAGGCAGACGGCGTCGTCCCGGTTGAGGCACGGAAGGCGCGCACAAAGGTTCGCCGGCTCATGTGGGCTTGGGCCGCGAGCCGGTCAATACTGAGGGGTTCAGCCAGTCGCCCCATGGCCCATTCAAGCAGCCTTGCCATGGGGTCGCCTTCGGCTCGCGGCGGAAGGGGGTGCTCGATGTACTGGGCCTGCCCGCCTTCGCGGTGCGGAGCGATGACCAGGCTTCGCGCCACCTGGTTTGCTGCCGCAGACCCCAAGCGGCCCCTCACCACATGCAGGCAGGCATCGAGCCCGGAGGCCGTACCGGCAGAGGTGAGGACGTCGCCGTGATCAATGTAGAGCACTGTTTGGTCGAGGGACACCTCGGGGTGCCGGACAGCGAGGGAATCAAACGCTTGCCAGTGCGTGACGGCAGAACGGCCATTCAGAAGGCCGGCATCTGCAACGGGGATGGCTCCCAGGCACAACCCCACAATGGTTGCACCCCTGGCGTGGGCTTGTCGGAGGATCTTACTGAAAGCCTCGCCGGGCTCGCGCTCGTCGTCGAACCACGAGGGCACCACCACGACGTCGGCCCGTTCCGCCGTCGAGGGTCCCTGAACCTCCCCCAGCGTGTACCCCTCAGCGGTTTGGACGGGGCCCGCCCGGTGGGAGAACAGGGCGGTGGTCCACTCGGCCAAACCCTGGCGTGACACTTCGCCGAACACCATTTGCGGCACGGCCAGGTGAAACATCGTGATGCCGTCGAAGGCATATACCGCGATCCTCACACCGTGCTCCCTAATCCTTTGGCCCGAATCAATCGTATATAGGCATACGTGCCACTGGTGCCTAAAGGGACTCGGCCCAAAGATGAGAAGGGACATCCAAACACAAGCAACCACCTACGGAGAACACCATGAGCACAATCCGCCGCGCCCTGATCCTTGTAGACGTCCAGCAGCAGTACTTCAGCGGGCCACTGGAAATTCGGTACCCGCACCACCAGGAGTCGCTGCCCATGATGACCCAGGCGATCGATGCTGCAACCGCCGCAGGCATTCCCATCGCAGCGATCCAGCACAGCGAAGGTGAAGGCGCGCCCGTTTTCGCCCCGGGATCTGCTGAATACGAGCTACACCCTGAGGTGGAAGCCCGCAGGACCGGTTTCTGGAAGAACGTCGTCAAGCGTTACGGTTCGGTGTACGCCGGCACCGATGTTGCTGCCTGGCTCCGCGAGCACGACGTCGACACCGTCACCTTGGTGGGTTACATGACCAACAACTGCATCCTGGCCTCGGCCGTCGAGGCAGAATTCCTTGGTTTTGCCACCGAAGTCCTCTCAGATGCAACCGGTGCCATCAACCTCAGCAATGAGGCAGGAACCGCTGACGCGAAGACCGTGCACACCACCTTGATGGCGTTACTCAACTCCAACTGGGCTGCGGTTGCCTCAACCCAAGCATGGGTCAAGGCGGTCCAAGGCGGGCAGGCCCTGGAGAAGAGTGACCTGGGCACTTCTGCCATGGCAGGAGCCGCAGTACGCGCAGCCTCCTGATCAGCCCCGTCAAAGCGGGCGCCCTCGCTTGAGGGGCGCCCGGGCACCCCTAATGCGAGGACGGCGTTTCCGAGCTTTCACTCTCCCGTTCTTCCGTTGCCGTCTGCGTCTTGGAGGTTTGCGCATAGGAGGCAGACACGCGGCGGTAGACGGGAGTGAGGAAAGCGATCAGCGCCACCACGATCATGATGATGCCGGCGGCCAGGAACACCAGGGCGATGCCGCGGGAGATCCCCTCGCCCAGCAGCGGTGCGAGGTTGGCAGATCCCTCCGCGGACCGGGCGTACGGGATGATCCAGAATTGGGCGATCGGGGCAATGAGGAAGGCAGTGATGGGCGCCGCAGCGGACTCGAATGCCATGGCGAAGCCAAACACCCTGCCCTGCCGGGGAAGTGGCACCACGCTTTGGATGACGGTCTGCTCGGCGGCTTCCACCACGGGAACCAGCGCCATGTAGAGCCAGATTCCTACGATGTAGAGCCAGGCCCACTCGCGGAAGGTGAACAAGGCGCCGATGAATCCCATGAGCACCACGGCAATGAGCATGGTCCGCAGGGGGTTGGACCCCAGGCCGAATTTGCCGACCAGTGCGCCGCCCACAATGAAGCCTGTGGCACCGATGGCAGAGACGACTCCCCACATTTCAACGGAGAACATTTCCAGGCCATAAGGGTCCATCAACGCCATGTAGACGCCGCCGATGAAGTTGTTGAACGTGGAGAAGAGAATCAGCGCGAAGAGCCCGGAGATTGCCATGACGGCAGCCCACGACCCCCGGAGGTCGAAGCCGCCTTGCGCATCGGAGGCCGCCGCCTTCACTTCCTCCGGCAGACGCAGGGTGAGCAAGTGCGCGAAGGCCAAGGCGGTCAGCACCAGGGCGACAACTACGGTCCAACCCATGCCCAGCAACCCCACCGATAGCCCGGAGAGGACCGAGGTGACAATGAACATGAGCCCTTGCACCATGCCCACCAGCCCGTTGGCGTTGGCCCGCCGATCCGGTTCGATCAGGATGGTGACGGTGGTGGATAGGGCAATGTTCCGCATGTTTTCCACCACTGCACCGATCAGGATGATCATGGTGAAGATCCAGAACCATGGCTGCGTCAGGTCCAGGAGCGCCTGCTCCGGTGTCAGCAGGAACATGACGCCTGAGAGGACGAACATCCCCATGGTGAAGGCTGCGGCGAAACGCATCACGGCAAGCTTCCGGTAACGGTCCACGAACGTTCCGAAGCTGATGCTGGAGAGGGCGATCAGCAGCATGTACGCACCGCCGATCACTCCGGTGGCAATGACGTTGCGTGTCTCCAAGTACACCCAGAACGTCAGGGCGAACCACAAGTAGCTGGTGGTGATATTTGCCAGGGCAGTGTTCACCAGGATCCCGGTGAAAGTACGGGATCTTTCCGCGGGGGTACGTAGGGAGAGATCGATGCTGTCAGTAGACGCGGCGGAGGCCGGTTCCTGCTCGGTCATGCGTCCCAGTAAACCACCGCCGCCAGCGTCCCGGTAGTATCGGCAGGGAATCCTAATGACGCTTGGGGGAGTAATAATATGACGGAAGTTCAGGGCCAGCTTTCCTTCACTGATGACATCAGCCGGGACCTGGAACTACAGGAGTATGGCTTGGACCCGGCCTTGGATTCAGTACTGCTTCCCAATGCTGCCGTCATGAGCGCCCTGCAGAACCTGGTGCGGCTCGCCACGGAGCTGTGCGGCGCTCCCTTTGGCGTGGTCAACATCATCAGCGCGGAGTACCAGCACCAGATTGGCGCCTGGGGCGTGGACCCGGGCGTCTGCTCCCGTGAGGACTCCATGTGCGCCAAGGTGTTCCTCTCCCGTGAGAGGACAGTGGTGGCCGATGCCTCAAAGGATCCGCGCTTCGCGGACAATCCCTTTGTTACCGGTGAACTCGGGAAAGTCCGCTTCTATGCTTCGGTCCCCCTGCAGACAGAATCCGGATTCGTCCCTGGAACCTTATGCGTCTTCTCGGATAAGACAAAAGAACTGCGCCCCGAACAGGTGAGCATGCTGGAGGTCTTGGCAAAGCAGGTGGTGGAGTTGTTGGAACTTCAGCACCGCACCACCCAGCTGGACCGGACCTATGCCGAGTTGAAGGACAGCAATGCCAAGCTCGCCGGGTTTGCCGGACGCGTCAGCCATGATCTCCGCATTCCCCTCACCACCATCCTGGGCTATGTGGAACTGGTGGAGGACGACCCCGATGTAGAACCGAACAGCACGGCTGCGCGTTACCTGGACCGCATCGGCTCCAGCGGACGACGGATGCTGGGCATGCTGGAGGATGTTCTGAGCTATTCCCGGGTGGGCGGCGCAGTCCAGCCCACCCACGTTTCCCTGCGCCAAGTGACCGAAGAAGTTGCCCGCGACCTGGGCATCGAGAATCACGGGATTGTGGAGGTGGAGGATTTGGCCCTCCATGCCGACCATGGACAACTCCGGACGCTGCTGCAGAACCTGCTCTCCAATGCCATGAACTACCGCAGTCCTGATCGCGATCTCCGCGTCCGGATCAACGGGGTTTCCAATTATCATGGCGCCACGATCTTCGTGGCGGACAACGGCAAGGGCATCGAGCCCGGAGATCGCGCCAAAGCCCTGGAGCCCTTGGTGCGTCTGCGGCGGGAAGGCGACGGCCCAGGTTCCGGACTTGGTCTGGCCACGTGCAGCAGCATCGCCAAAGCACATGGGGGCGAGCTCACGTTGACCGAAACTCCCGGCGGCGGAACAACCGTGGCGGTCAGCTTTCCCGCAGGTCTTTAAACTACTTACCCTCGCCGGGTCCTTTGGCCTTTTCAGACTTTTTCTCGCTCTTTCCGTTGCTCTTTTCCTTGGCAATGTCCGGGCCCGGCACCGCTGCGGGCGCCGGCGCTTGCACTGGCGCAGGATTCTGGGCGGGCTCCTGAAGATTGACGACGTCAGCGGGCTGGACGTCAGCACTTCCGGCGTCGCCGCTACCGGCGTCGGCAGGCTGGGCATCAGCAGGCGATGGCGCAACAGGGATGGCGGGCACCACCGGCGCAGCTGGCTGCGGCTCCGCCTGCGAAACGCCTGTGTCCGAAGGCTGGGAGGGATCGGCAGTGTTGCTTGCGGGCGCGAAACCCTGAGAGAGAATCAGCAGGGCCAGCGGAATGGTCACCGCTGCCGCGGCCACGCCACGGACGGTCTTGGGTCGCCGTTTGCTGAAGTCCCTAATGCCGGTAACTGTGGCCTGCTTCCGGGTGACTGCCCGCAGAGGCGGCCGGCTCGGAACCTGCGGCAGCACGGCGGTCCTTCGCCCGGCCTGTATCCCTTCCTCGGCGAGCGCCTGCTCCACGTGCTGCGCAGTGGGGCGCTTCCCCGGATCCATGTCTGTCATTGCTTCGAGCAACTCCCGCAGCGGAGCCGGCAATTCCAACGGAACCTGCGGTGCCCGGTGGAGGCGCGCTGATGCTGTCTCAATGGGGGTGCCCGGGTACTCGGCCCTGCCGGTGAGGCATTCGAGCAGTACCAAGCCCAGCGAGTAGATGTCGCTCGCGGGAGTCAGGCCCAGGCCTTGAGCCTGCTCGGGGCTAAGGTACTGGGCGGTCCCCACGGTGAAGCCGGTTGCGGTGAGCCTGTTGTCGTTCATGACCAGAGCGACGCCAAAGTCTGCCAGCTTGACGGTCTGCGCCAGGCCGTCGTCGTCGGATACCAAAATATTGGCCGGCTTGATGTCGCGGTGGATAACGCCGTGTTGATGGACCTGGGAGAGTGCCCCGGCCAGCCGGATGCCGATCCGCGCGGTCTCGGGAACGGTCAGCGGCCCGTCAGTGAGCACGGCGCGCAAATCCCTGCCCTCAGCAAGTTCCATCACCAGATAGGCACGTTCTTCGTCATTGCGCGTGTCGACTCCGGCGTCGAAGGCAGCCACCAGCCCCGGGTGGTCGAAGGCGGCCAGGAGCCGCATTTCGTTTTCCTGGCGGGCCCGGAACGATTCGTCGCCGGAACCGGGCAGGAAAATTTTGATGGCCACGTCGCGGCCGAGCAGCAGGTCCGTCGCCTGGTACACGGCTGACATGGCGCCTCTGCCCAGAACGGGTCCCAGCTGGTAGCGGCCATCAAGTGTTTCAGCGGCACCTGCAACGTCTGTTCCTGCAGTTGCGGCTGAGGCGGGGAGATGGGGGTCCACGGCCTCGTAGTTGTTGCCCACGAATGTCACGTCCTTCAGGCCGACCTGGAGCCGCGGACCCAACCACTGTCCTAGCGTCACCACGCAATGCCGTCATTCAAACTTTCACGATGGCCGCGCGGCCGTCTGCTTCAGCCACGTGCGGCCCAGGCAAACAGCCCACACAGCATCATCCGGTTTACCAGATAAGTAATCAGGATACTGATTAAGCAGCCGGATGGGTAATGCTAAGACGCAATTGCCCGGCTATGGCGCGATCCGGAGCCGGTCCACCGCCACCCGGGACTCAGCATGGACCTGGCTGAATCCGGCGGAGATCGGGCCGGGCGGCACTAATCGCAGCAGAACGCCCGACGGCGACCTCCCGCCGTCGGGCGCTTCCTCACGTGACGTAACGTCCCTACGTGACGGAGGAAACTGCGGAGCGGCGCGCCTGCAGGGCACAATGGAAAGCATGACCCTCACAACTTTCGCCCTCGTCCGCCACGGCCAAACCGACTGGAACGCGGAGCGCAGGTTGCAGGGGGCCACTGACATCCCGCTCAACGACGTCGGCCGCGGACAGGCGCGCGACGCCGTCGACTTCCTCTCAGACCAGGCATGGGACACCGTAGTGTCCTCGCCACTGAGCCGTGCCGCCGAAACTGCCCGGATCATCGCCGACGGCCTGGGACTCAAAGTTGCCCGGCTGGTTCCGGAGCTCACCGAGCGCAGTTTCGGTCCCGCCGAAGGACTCCAGGCAGGGCCCGAGCTGGAGGCATTGCGCATCCCGGGCGGCTTCCGTGGAGGCGAAACAGACCAGGCCGCTGCTGACCGGGGCATTGCCGCCTTGGAATCACTAGCTGAAGAATTCGCCGGCAAACGCGTCCTGGTGGTTGCACACGGCACCCTGATTCGACTGACCTTGAGCCAAGCGATCGGCCGCACCCTGGACAGCGTGCAGAACGCTGTGCTCAACCTGGCCCACCACCATGTGACTGACGGCTGGCAGCTGGAGTACTTCAACGGCCAGCGCGTCACGGCCGACGTCCAGCCCTAAGCCGTCAACCCCAGCCGGGACCCCCGTATACCAGTCGCTGCATCGGGGACCAAGACGCAGGCTTGAAGCAGCTATCGAGCGTCGAGCCGGGCCCTCAGTTGCTCCGTGTAGTCCGAATAGGCGGCAGCAATCTCTTCCAGGTCAACGGTCTGCGGGAAATCGATCACGGGTTGATGTTCGGCCAGATACGTCGTGGTTTCTTCAACAACACGCTGCTCCTCAAAGACGTCCAGGCCCGCCTCAGCCAGGAAATCCGGGTTGGTGTGGACCAGGGACTCCCCGGTTTGGCCTTCCGAGGCCCACCGCACCAAGTACTCGTTGTGATTGACCAGTTCAATGTCGAATGACTTCTCCATGGCAGCAGCCTACGCCGCTAGGGAGATGGCGCTGACATACCCCGCATCGGCTTGGCTATCTGAATTCGGCTCCGGCCAAGATGGTCTCCGAACGGCTTGACCACAGGCGCACCCTGAACTGTCGCCGCCGGGCCCTCCGGGCGACTGGCACTTCGGGTCCGGACGCACAACAGCGCACGACGGCGGCCTCCCGCCGTCGTGCGCTTCTTCGATAAGTTGCGGCTGCTAGACCTCGGGGCGCCGCTCGACAACCGTGTGGGGATCGCCGCGGCGTTCAACAACAGTGCGGCGGGTCCTGTTGGACATGGCGATGGAGATGATGAGGCCGATGATGCCGACCCCGATCAAAATGTAGCCGACCAGGACTTGGTCGAGGAAGGGGATGATTCCGGGGGCGAGCGCGAAAGCCAGAATAGCTCCGATGGCAATCAGTGCAATGGAAGAACCAATTCTCATAACGTGCTCCTCATATTGTTTTGGCGCAGTCAGGGCCTGCGTCAAATCTGTGTCATCAGGATACTTACGAACAAGAGCTCCGGCCAGTCATCGCCACGCCGCGTTCATCGGCGTTAATTAATGACCGTAGCGTTCCGCCACCCTGCCGATTGCATCCTCGGGAGTCGGCGCTGGACCAAATACCTGCTCCTGGCGGCTGATGTCCGCAACGTACCTGCCGGTCTCGAACCACGCCACCATGCTTGCCATATCGCCCACCAACGGCAGGACTTTCGCGGTCACTTTACCGAGTCCCGCTATGGCACCGGCGGGTACGGACATCACCTTGATCTGCTTTCCCGCCCGACGGCCAGCCAGCTCCGCCGCTTCATGAATACTCACCGGCCGGCTCCACCCGATGTCAATCCGCTCACCCTCAACAACGTCCGCGTCCACCGCCTCCGCAAGGTACGCGGCGACGTCACTGGCCAGGACGAAAGTGAGCCGGGCATCCTTGGAACCGAGCCACACGAAGCGGCCCTTCGCGAAGGGATCCCCGCCCATCCCCACCGCTTGGTCGAAGAACGCGCCGGGCCTGAGGGCCACAAAGGGAACACCGAGATCTTCGAAAGTGTCCTCGGCCTTCTTCTTGTTCCAGAAATGGGGAACCTGGGGAGTCTGGTCGCACGTGACGATGCTGATGAGCACGAAGCGCGGCACCCGGGCGTGCTTCGCCGCGACAGCCAGGTTGTTGTTGCCGAAAGTGTCGATCGCTGTGGCGTTCTTGTCATTGCGCGTATAGCCGGCCGCCGTCGAGATCGCCGCCGAAACACCGGTCATCGCAGTGATCAAGGAGGCGGTGTCCAGCATATCCCCGCGGGCAATCTCAACACCCTTGGCAACAAGCTTGGCCGCATTGGACTTCGGTCTCACCAAAGCGCGGACTTTCTTGCCACGCTTGAGAAGCTCGTCCACCACTTGGCCACCCAGGAAACCCGTAGCACCAACAACAAGGACAGGTAGGTCTTCGGCCACGGCTTCTCCTCAAGGGTTTGTTCCTAGGGTCAGTGGTAGCACGCGACGGGAGCTCCGGGCTAGGGCATGTTCAGCCGAGCACATTGCCCTCGCCTGCGTGGCTTACCCTGCGTGGCTTACCCTGCGTGGCTTAGATGGTGATGACCACCTTCCCGCGGGCTTTACCGGCGTCGAAATAACGCATGGCCTCGGGGACCTGCGCCAGCGGAAACGTTCGGTCTATTGCAGGAGTGATGGTTCCTGCGTCCAAGAGCTCCGCAAGGTGTTCCAGATCCCCAGCCGTCTGGGTTCCCACTATCATGGTGAGCCGCTGCTTGATGAACGGGGAGAGTGCCACTGCCCGCAATTGGCGATCCATGCTCCCCGTCCACGAGCCGCCTTCCTCACCACCGGTGATCACAGCAGTACCGGCAGGGGTGAGCGACCGCCGAAGTCGGGCAACGGACGGGTTGCCTGCGATGTCGATGATGACGTCGTAGCGTTCCGCGCCATCAGCAAAATCCTCCGTGGTGTAGTCGATGACGTGGTCTGCGCCGAGGGTTCGGACCAAGTCCAGCTTGGCGGTGCTGGCAACGCCGGTGACCCGGGCGCCTGCAGCCTTGGCGAGCTGCACCGCGTAGCTGCCCACGCCTCCGGAGGCGCCGGTGATCAGTACGCTGAGCTCCCTGGATGCCGCCGCCTTTTCCTTTGGCATCGAGGCCTTCATCGGATCAATACCGCCGGCGCGCAGCGCAATCAGGGCAGTGCAGGCTGAAACCGGCACCGCAGCGGCCTGCTCGAAGCTAATACCCGAGGGCTTGTGCGCAAGATGATTTTCACCGGCAGCGGCGTACTCAGCGAAGGTTCCCTTCCCCGACCCGAAGACATGGTCACCCACAACAAACCGCGTCACTTGTGAACCCACCGCCTCAACGGTACCGGCGAGGTCCAGCCCGGGAACGGGATGCCTCGGAGCGCGGAAACCGTAGACCGGGCGCAGCGCATACGGCAAACCGCTGGTGATGTGCCATGTCCCGCGATCCAACCCGGCGGCCTGAACCTTCACCAGCACTTCATTCTCACCTATGGCGGGGCGCGGGACCTGAGCCTCGCGCAGGACGTCGGCGGAACCGTAACCCTCCTGAACAATGGCCCTCATGAACGGGCCCGGCATGGACCGCCGCTTGTGATGACGTGATTCCTTGGCGTGCTGACCAGTGGTCATGGCCGGACCTCTCAGGGTGTGCGTTGATGGGTTACGGGGTTGTTTCAGCAATTTCGTACGCTGTACCAAAGACAGTACCGTACACTGTACTAAAGGTCTAGGGGTACTAAACGTCTAGAGGTACTAAAGGTTGAGGACCTAGACCACCAGCACCAAACCGCCATGAACCCGTTCCAAGCCGAGGGAGATCCCGTGACCGCAGCAGCCCAGCGCCTCCCCCTGAGCCGGGAACGCGTCCTGGAGTGCGCCGTCGCGCTCGCGGACGAATCCGGGCTCGCTGCGTTGACCATCCGCACGCTTGCTCACAGCATGGGAACCAAACCCATGTCGCTCTACTACTACGTAGCCAACAAGGACGAAATCCTGGACGGAATCGTGGACATGGTCTTCAGCGAAATCGACCTTCCGGCGTCCGACGGCGATTGGCGCGAAGAGATGCAGCGGCGGGCAACGGGAGTGCGAGCGGCACTAAAGCGGCACCCCTGGGCAGTCGGGCTGGTGGAAAGCCGGTCCGCCCCGGGACCGGCCACACTCCGGCACCATGAAGCGACACTCGACACTTTGCGGAGTGCGGGGTTCTCTGTGCAACTGACGGCCCACGCTTATGCCCTACTGGACAGCTACATCTACGGATTCGCCGTCCAGGAAGCTGCCCTGCCGTTCGAAGGCCGCGACACTGCAGCGGAAATCACCAAACCCATCATGGAGCGCTTCTCCACAGGTGAGTATCCGCGCATGGTGGAGATCGCCGTCGAGCATGTCCTCAAACCCGGCTACGACTTTGGCGACGAGTTCATGTTCGGCCTCGACCTCATCCTGGACGGACTCCAACGGTTTAAAGCCGGCACCGAATAAAAGCCCTCCGGCAGGACGCGCGAGTCTCATTGGAGGCACTCAGGCGCGCGGGGTACGGTTCGGGCATAGCAGACGACGCCGACTGAGGGAGTTTTGTTCATGGCCAGGATCGAGGACTATGCCATCATCGGGGACCTGAACACGGCTGCCTTGGTGGGGCGCAGCGGCTCCATCGACTGGATGTGCCTGCCGCGCTTCGACTCCCCGGCGTGCTTTGCTGCACTATTGCACAATCCCGACGCTGGCCGCTGGCTCCTCGCCCCCGCCGGGACACCCGACGGGGGAAACAGCACGCGACGCCAGTACCGCGAGGACACGTTGATCCTGGAAACGGAGTGGGAAGTTGACGGCGGCTCGGTCCGGGTGATCGATTTCATGCCCGTCCGCGACGACGCAGTGGATCTGGTGCGGATCGTCGAGGGGCTGTCCGGCGAGGTGACCATGAAAATGGAGTTGGTTCTGCGCTTCGACTACGGCCGGGTGGTGCCGTGGGTCCGGCATAGCGAGCACGGCATCAGCGCGGTGGCCGGCCCCGACTCGGCCTACCTCACCACCCCGGTCACCCTGGAGGGCCGGGACAAGCGCACCTACAGCGAATTCACGGTAAAGGCAGGCGACCGCGTTCCCTTCGTGCTGCGATGGGCGCCAAGCCACGAACGGGAGCCCCGACGAATCGATCCCTTCCGTGCCGTTTCCGGAACGGAGAAGTTTTGGCTGGAATGGATTGGACGCAGTGAGATGTCCGGCAAATACAAGGAGCCGGTGGAACGGTCCCTGATCACCCTTAAAGCCCTGACGTACGCACCTACCGGTGGGATTGTGGCCGCCGCAACTACGTCCTTGCCCGAGCAATTGGGCGGGCCGCGGAACTGGGACTACCGGTACTGCTGGCTGCGCGACGCCACGCTGACCTTGCAGTCGCTGCTCGCTGCGGGCTACACGGAGGAAGCCGGCGCGTGGCGGGATTGGCTGCTGCGCGCTATCGCCGGCGACCCTTCAGAGCTTCAGATTGTGTACGGGCTCGACGGCGCCAGGAGACTTCCGGAGGCGGACATTCCCTGGCTCTCCGGTTACGAAGGTTCACAGCCGGTCCGTACCGGAAATGCCGCTGCCCCGCAGCTTCAGTTGGACGTGTGGGGCGAGGTACTGGATGGTCTCTCACTGACCCGGGCTGCTTCTCCTCAGGGCACGGTGGACACGTCATGGGACATCCAGGTGGCGTTGATGGAGTACCTGGAGGGTGCATGGAACCAGCCTGACAACGGGCTGTGGGAGATGCGCGGACCGCGCCGGCACTTCACCCATTCCAAGGTGATGGCCTGGGTGGCTGCGGACCGCATGGTCAAGGCGGTGCGTACATCCGGCTTACCCGGCCCGGCTGACAGGTGGGCAGCGCTTCGCAGCGAGATCCACGCTGACGTCATGACCAAAGGCTTCGACGAAAAACTCAACACCTTCGTCCAGTCCTACGGAAGTACGGAATTGGACGCGAGCCTGCTCCTCATTCCACGGGTGGGTTTCCTGCCGCACCGGCACCCGCGGGTTGCCGGGACCGTAGATGCCATCCAGAAAGGACTTAGCGATGACGGCTTGGTCCTGCGTTACCGCACCCAGTCCGGGCACGACGGACTCCCGGGTGACGAAGGTGTCTTCCTGGCGTGCTCGTTTTGGTTGGTGGACGCGCTGCTGGGAATCGGCCGCACCGGCGAGGCGACCGAGCTGTTTGAGCGACTACTCAGCCTGCGCAACGATGTGGGCCTGCTCAGCGAGGAGTGGGATCCTCGGACGCAACGGCACCTCGGCAACACACCGCAGGCATTCAGCCACTTCCCGCTGATCCACAGCGCGCTTCAACTCCACCAGGGCGAAGCCCACAGCAGTGACACGCCGCTCCATCAGCCCAAACATCATCCAGAGCGAGCCAGCGGCTCTACCCTTCGGAATGGCCCTCGCCTTCGGTGACAGACGTTCCGTCCTTGTGGCTGGCTTCCTCCAAGTGAAGGTCCAGCTTGCGTTCGGCTTCGCGGCGACGCTGGCCGACGGTCCGCATCTGCTGCGTTGTAGGATCTCCCCGTTCTTCTGACGCCACACTGTATGTTGCTACGCCCTCGGCGGGCTGCACATTCTCTTGTTCGCCCATATGACTATGGTCCCATCCTTGGGTGGCCAGAGATAGCTTGATGCCGGCGTTGTGAGGCCCGCCGTCGGGCCTTTGATAGAAATCGCTTTCACGGATCAGGAACATAAGCTACATTTATCTCCAGCGGTTTTCGGGATGCCATCCCTATAATCGGAATCAAGAAATCCGCATCCCTACTCACACGGCTACAACCTCTAGCCATCACTCGCTTGGAGACAAGATTGACTGAGAACAGCGTTGTTCAGAATGCCCGCCGGCCAGGTACCGGCACCCCATCCGAGGTGAAAAACGTCCGCCGCGCCGCATGGGCCGGACTGATCGGAACTGCCTTGGAGCAGTACGACTTCGTGATCTACGGAACCGCCTCCGCGATCATCTTCAACACGATCTTCTTCCCCAACGTAGAGCCCGCAATCGGCATCCTCGCAGCGTTCGGAGCCTACGCCGTGGGCTTCGGCGCGCGGCCCCTGGGTGGACTCTTCTTCTCCAAATACGGCGACAAGTTGGGCCGCAAGTGGGTGCTGGTGGCCACCCTTTTCCTCATGGGCATCGCCACTTTCGCCATCGGGCTTCTTCCCACATACCAGCAAGCCGGGCTCTGGGCACCAGCGCTGCTGGTTGCCTGCAGGTTCCTTCAAGGCTTCGGCGCCGGTGCTGAGCAGGCCGGCGGCGTGGTCCTGATTGCGGAAACCGCTCCCAAGGGCACGCGCGGCAAGTACGCCTCACTCGTCTTCGTAGGGGCCGCGGCCGGCACGGCGCTTGGAGCTGTGGTGTGGATTCTGGTCCAAATGATGCCCAAGGAAGCCCTGGAGTCCTACGGATGGCGACTGGTCTTCTTCTCCTCCATTTTCGTGACGATCGCCGCCTACGTCATCCGCCGAAAGCTCAAAGAGTCCCCGGTCTTCCAGGAACTTCAGGAAGAAGGCGCTATCGGCAAGAAGGACACCCCGGTGGCAGATGTGGTCAAGAACGGCCGCAAGAACCTTGTCCGCGTTTTCTTCATGAACGTCGGCGCCAACGCCCACTCCTACCTGTTCCAGGTGTTCCTGGGTTCCTACCTCATCAGCCAACTCAAGATCGACGCGACGTTCATACCGAAGGTCCTGCTGGTGGGCGCCCTGTTCGCGTGCGTGTCCGCTTACGTTTTTGGCAACCTCTCGGACAGATTCGGTCGCCGGTCCATGTACTTGGTGGTCACCACGTTCCTCTTCATCTTCCCCGTCCCGGCCTTCCTGCTGATCAATACCGGCAACCTGTTCCTGATTTCGCTGGTCATCGTCCTGGGCTTCATCTTTGCCGCCCAGGGATCCGTAGGCGTCCAATCCGCATACTTCCCTGAGCTCTTCGGCGCACGCTACCGCTACGCCGGCGTGGCACTTGGCCGCGAGTTCTCCTCCGTTTTCGGCGGCGGCATAGCCCCGCTGATCTGTTCCGCATTGGTTACTGCCTTTAGCGGATCCTGGGTCCCGGTTGCCATCTACATGATGGCCATCATGGGGATCAGCCTGTTCACCACCATCAAATCCCCGGAGACGGTCGACCGCGACCTTCTCCTTGAAGAGGACGCCAAGTAATGCCGCAACCCACCACCCCCACTCATCCCACCAAAATAGTCATCACCGACTGTGATCATGATTCGATCGAGATTGAGCGTGCTGTCGCCCGGGCTGCCGGCGTTGAGCTGGTGTTGGCTCAGTGCCGGACCGAGGACGAGGTCATCCATGCTGCTGCCGGCGCGGACGCGATCGTTGTGCAGTACGCGCCTATCACCGCCAAGGTTTTGGACGCGTTGCCGGGCCTGAAAGCGATAGGCCGTTACGGCGTCGGGGTTGACACGCTCGACGTCGCAGCGGCCACTGCGCGCGGCGTCGCCGTCTGTAACGTTCCCGACTACGGCACCGAAGACGTCAGCGATCACGCGATCGCGTTGGCTGTGAGCCTGGCCCGCGGGATTACGCAGCTGGACCGTGGCGTGCGCCGCGGCGAATATTCGCTGGGGCCGGTTCAGCCGTTGCACCGGATCAGTGAGCGCGTGTTCGGGGTAGTGGGTTTGGGCCTGATTGGTGCAGCCACGGGCCGGAAAGCAAAGGGACTCGGTTACCAGGTCATTGGTTCGGATCCGCTGCTGGCTCCCGGGGATGTCACGGAGGACGGGATCACTGTGGTGAGCTTCGAGGAACTCATTGCCGGTGCTGATGTGATCTCCCTCCATGTGCCGCTCAACCAGCACACCCATCACCTGATCAACGGTGACGTCCTGGACCGGGTGAAGCCGGGCGCTGTGCTCGTCAACACTTGCCGCGGCGGAGTGGTGGATACCGAGGCCGTGGCAGCAGCCCTCACGGACGGTCGTCTGCACGCTGCCGGCCTGGACGTCTTCGAAGTCGAACCCTTGCCCAGGACCAGTCCGTTGCTCGAGCTGGACAACGCGGTCCTCACTCCCCATGCGGCTTGGTACAGCGAGGAATCCTACGCGGAACTCAAGCGACGCACGGTGGAGAATGTGGTGGAGGTGTGCGCCGGCCGCACACCGCGGAACATCCTTAACATTGAAGTGTTGATGGGGAGCGTGTCCGCATGAGCATCGAAACTGCAGCTGAAACCACGTCACTGACGATGGGTGCGGCCGTCTGGACCGGTCCGGACACCATCGCATACCGGACCGTTCCGCTCCCCGAGGTGCCGGAAGGTTGGGCATTGGTCCGGTCAGAGCTCACTGGTATTTGCGGGACGGACTTTTCCATCCTTCATGGCAGCCACCCCCGGGCCGAAGCGCCGGTGGTGATGGGTCATGAGATCACGGGAATCGTAGAGGTCGCAGCCCCGGGGGGCCCGGCAGTAGGAACACGGGTGATCGTGGAGCCGCTGATTCATTGCGGGAACTGCCACCCGTGCCGCCAGGGTGACACGCATGTGTGCCGGAGCCTGAAGCTGTACGGGATTGACGTCGCCGGGTCCCTGGCAGAGTACGTTGCTTTGCCGGCGGAAACACTCATCCCCATTAACTCCGGGGTTCCGGTCCAGGAAGCTGCGTTGGCTGAGCCCCTGGCGGTGGCGGTGCATGCGGTGTCCCGGTCCGGGCTTCGTGGCGGGGAACGGGTGGTGGTGTTCGGCGCCGGTCCCATCGGCATCCTCACCGCCTTGGTCGCCCGGCATGAAGGGGCCGGCAGCGTGCTGATTTCCGAGCCCTCGGAAGAGCGCCGCAAGGTGGCCGAGGAGCTGGGCTTTGACACCGTCCCTACCGGCTCCGACCCCGTGGCAGCCGTTCTGGACGCTACGGGTGGGGACGGCGCGGACATTGTGTTCGATTCCGCAGCCCACCCCTCCGTGGCGGCACTGTTGCCTAAAGCTGTCCGGGTGCTGGGCACCATCGTCTTGGTGGGTGTGTACAAGAAACCCGTCGAGGTGGACCTGCAAGCCCTGACCTTTGCCGAGAACACGGTGGTGGGTGTCCGCGTCTACACGCGGGCCGACGTCGAACGCGCAGTGGAACTGATCGAGGGCGGCAATCTCGGGCTCGGACGCATCCCCGTGGAGGTCTTCCCCCTCGACCAAACGCTGGCCGCGTTGACCAAAGCCATGACCGCCGGGGCGGTCCTCAAAGTATTCGTGGGCCCCGCCACCGCCACGGCGGCAGCGGCCCCCGGCAAGGAAGAAGCATGAAAGACACAACGGGAACTGACACCGGCACCACTGAGACCGTGGCGCTGCGGGCGCCTTTTGACCTGACCGGCTCGACGGCGGCCATCACCGGAGCTTCCCGCGGCATCGGCCTGGGCATCGGGTTGGGATTGGTCCGGGCGGGCGCGAACATTGTCGCGCTCCAACGCGGCCCGCTCGCCCCGGAACTGGCAGCAGCCGCGGCAGAAGCCGGCGTGAGGGCCGAGGCCGTGGCCATCGACCTGTCCAGCCAGGACTCCGTCACCCATGGCATCGAAACGACGCTGGGCAGGCACCGGATCGACATCCTGGTCAACAACGCCGGTACGCAGATCCGCCATGATTCCGTAAAGTTCCCGTTGGAAGACTTCGACGCGGTCATGAACATCAATACCCGGGCCGTGTTCCAGCTTTGCCAAGGCTTCGGCAAGCCCATGGTCGAACGCGGGCACGGCAAAATCATCAACCTCGCATCCCTGCTGTCCTTCCAGGGCGGCTTACGGGTCCCGGCCTACGCAGCATCCAAGGGAGCGGTAGCCCAACTGACCAAAACCCTCTGCAACGAATGGGCCCCGCACGGGGTGAACGTCAACGCCGTTGCGCCCGGGTACATCGCCACGGACATGAACGAGGCACTCCTGGCCGACACCGTGCGGAACGAACAAATCTCCACCAGGATCCCGGCAGCCCGCTGGGGAACAGGGAACGACCTCGCCGGCGCGGTGGTGTTCCTGGCCTCCCCGGCCGCGGACTACATCCACGGCATCGTACTGCCCGTGGACGGCGGGTGGCTGGCCCGATGAACAACCATCACAGCCCGGCACGCCCGGCCCCTTCGGCGATCCTGACAGCCCATCCTGTGGTGGCCGTCATGCGGGCACACCACGCCCGCGAGTACGCCCCCGTGATCGAGGCACTGATCCGCGGCGGGGTCCGGTCCATTGAGCTGACACTGAGCACCGAGGGCGTGTTCGCCGAACTGCCCCGGCTTAAGGAACGCTTCGGCACGGACGCCGAAATCGGCGTCGGCACCATCACCACCGTGGACCACGCCAGGCAGGCCCTCGAGGTAGGTGCGGACTACCTTGTCACCCCCGCAACGGTCACCGCAGTGGTGAGCGCCGCCGTCGAACGTAACATTCCGGTGTTCCCGGGTGGCCTGACACCCACCGAACTACTCGCCGGCTGGGAAGCCGGCGCCACCGCCGTGAAGCTCTTCCCCGCCTCCACGGTCGGACCCGGCTACATCAGCCAACTGCGCGGACCCTTCCCACAAATGCGGATCGTTCCCTCCGGCGGCATCGGGATCGAGGACGCGCCGGCCTGGATCGCAGCCGGCGCCCTGGCCGTGAGCCTCGGCGGCCCGCTGCTGCGCGACGCCTTCACCGGCGGGAACCTGACCGAACTCACCGCACGCGCCGAAAAACTCAGCAAGCTCGTGGCTGAGGCCGTGGACGCGAGGACAGCCACATGAGTTGCACTAACGGGACATACACGGACGTGGTGACCATGGGCGAAACCATGGCCCTCATGAAAGCCGTAACGCCGGGCCCCCTGGCACATGCCGGGTCACTGGGGCTGGGCATGGGCGGGGCCGAAACCAACTTCGCCATCGCCCTGCAACGCCTCGGTACCAGCGTGACCTGGCTCGGGCGCGTCGGGCAGGACAGCCTCGGAGACCTCGTACTCCGGGAAGTGGCCGCCGAAGGCATCACCACACTCGGCATCCGCGACCCCCACGCCCCCACAGGCCTGATGATCAAGGAACGCCGAACCCAGGAACACCTGAAAGTCTGGTACTATCGCACCGCCAGCGCCGGCTCACGCCTGGCACCGGAAGACGTCCCCGTCGACGCCATCCAAAACGCGAGACTCCTGCACCTGACCGGCATCACACCCGGCCTCTCCGCAACAGCGCATCAAGCCGCGCTGCACGCAGTAACCGTGGCCCGCGAAGCCGGGGTGACCGTCTCGTTCGACCTGAACTACCGCGCAGCCCTCTGGACAGAAGAGGAAGCCGGGCCGGTCTTCCGGCGCTTCATCGAACAAGCAGATCTTGTTTTCGCCGGCGACGACGAAGCCGAAATCGCAGTAGGGCCCGGAGCGGACTCACTCCAGCTCGCCCACAAAATCGCCGCGTTGGGCCCCCACCAAGTGATCATCAAAAACGGCCCAGCCGGTTGCGTCGGTGTGATCGACCACGCTGAATACCGCCAGGAAGCAGTGCGCATCAACGCTGTGGACACCGTCGGCGCAGGAGACGCCTTCGTAGCCGGCTACATCTCCGACCTCCTAGCCGGAGCCCCCATCCAGGACCGGCTCCACACCGCAGTACGAACAGGCGCCTTCGCCTGTCTCGTCCCCGGCGACTGGGAAGGCATGCCACACCGCCACGAACTCGAACTACTGGACGCCTCAGAACCCGTGAGGCGGTAGCCGCCGTCGGGTCGGAAGGGCTGGGTCTGCCGGGGCTAGATCCAAGCCCTTTCGAATCCGGGAGGAAGGCAACTGGTGAGCTCCGGCTGGAACTTCTGAAGCAACACAACAAGGGACTGGATGCGCTCAGGGGTCATGTGGACGCTGGGGGCCGAGACTGACACGGCGGCAGCCATGACACCGCTCAAATCGGGTATCCCGATGGCCAGGCACGTGATCCCGAGTTCGTTCTCCTGATCATCCATGGCGTAACCATTGTGCTTCGCCCGGTGCAGCGCATCCAGGAAGTCTTCGGCCGTCCTAATGGAAAGCGGCGTGGGAGTGAAGGTGTGGTTAAAGGCCTTGATCGCCTCCGACTCGTCCTTCTCGGCCAGCAGCACCTTGCCCAGTGCAGTGGTTTGAGCCCGTCGGCGGACGCCGGGGTAGGAGGTCATCTCGAACCCACGGTGACCACGGGCCTTGGCCAGGTACACCACTTCATCCCCGGAGAGTATTCCCAAGTGGGTGGCGTCCAGGGTAATCCGGGCGATGTCGGACAAGATCTGCTGCACGGCTCCTGGCAAGTCGATGCTGGTTTGGGCTTGAGTGCCCAGCTCCAGCAGCTTCACGCCAAGGTGGTAGCTTCGGTCTTCGGCCTGGCTCAGGTACCTTGCTCCTACAAGTGAGGTCAGCATCCTATGGGTGGCCGAGCGACTGAGTCCCGAGGCTTTGGTAATGTCCTCGAGCCGATGGTTGCCTGCCGCTACATGGTCGATCAGGCTGAGTCCGCGTTCAAGCGTGCGAGCTCCTGCGGTGGTGGCTTCCATGCTTCAAATTCTCCCACGCAACAGGCACGGATCCCTATATTTGGGAACCCTGGCGCCAAGGGTGGGATGGAGTCCAGCGCGGTTTGGCACGCGCGGTTTGGCAGAAGTCGACTCCTGCGCACGTGCGCGTGCATATTCTTGGCCCGGCTGACGCCGATGAATGAGGCCGTAGGAACGACGTCGTTGCCGCGGAGAAGGAACGCTTCGGCGGAACCAAGTGGGGTTCGGCATTCTTCGGCTGGTTAACCGCCATCGGGATGACCGTCCTGCTAAGCGCCTTGGCCACGGCCATAGGCGTAGGTGTAGGAGCGGCAAATCCATCCGAGACCCAACAAGCGGCGGAGCAAGCCCGGCAGAACGCGGAAACCCTGGGCATGGTGAGTGGAATCGTGCTGGCGGTACTCTTGTTTCTTGCTTACTACTGCGGAGGGTACGTCGCTGGCCGGATGGCGCGTTTCGACGGCGTGAAGCAAGGACTCGCCGTGTGGCTTTGGGGCATCATCATCGCCATCATCGTGGCGATTCTCGCAGCGGTGGCTGGGAGCCAGTTCGATATTCTCGGCAATCTTAACGGCGCCCCGCAGATTCCCGTCGACGGAAGCCTCATGACCGCCAGCGGCATCGTTGGACTCGCCATCGCCCTAATCGTCCCTCTCCTCGGCGCGATCGTGGGAGGCGCGGCCGGAATGCGATTCCACCGGAAAGTCGATCAAGCCGGCGTCCACCACCAAACCGGGCTCGTCGGTTAGGCCCAGCGCAAGGATTAGCCCTGCCAATGATTAGCCCTGCTAAGGATTAGCCGTGCCAAAGATTAGCCCTGCTAAAATACGCTCGCGCCGGGCGTTGGCATTTGGCAGTTGGGTGGGGTTTTCCACATAGCATCGATTGGGTCTGATGGTGGTGAAGCCTTCGTGACAGGGTTGGGTTATGGAAGGCATTGGGCAGGTCGTGGCGCGGCGGGGCGGTTCCCCCGGCGCCAGTGAGGTGCCTGGAATTGGCTTCCCAGCTTCCTCGGACATGCTTTCCCGGCCATCGGTGCGCAAGCCCTCGACGGCGGCAGGACCCGCCGCTGATCCCTCTTGGAACGCTGGGCTGCTTCTTGGATTCGAATCGTTGCATGGGCTTGGGGAACCAGGGCCGGAAGAAGTGCCCCCGTTGTTGCTCAAGCAGCCGTCCGAGCGCGGGGAATCCACCCCGACAGGCAAACCAGCGGCTGGGTTGTCCGCGGTGTCCGCGGTGGCCGGTTCGGCGGTCCTGGAGGCCGCGCTCCTTGAGGGTGCTGCCGCAACTGATGCGCTGCGATCAATAGCGGCCGATGAGGTGCGGTTGTTGGGGTTTGTTGAGGCGGCTGATTTCGCGGGCAGGGTCGAGGAGATCTCCCGAAACGTGGAG
>NZ_JAMOIT010000024.1:0-76088 GCF_023656375.1 Paenarthrobacter sp. TYUT067 | reverse complement strand
GGGGGACAAGGGCTGCAAATGGACGCCGAGGTCCGCAGAGCGATTGAGAATGCTGCACAGGACCGTTTGATGCGGTACTACCGTGACCGTGGTTGGACGGTTAGACTTGGGGCCATGAACGCCGAACTCATCGTGACCATCCTGTGTGGCCTGGCCATTGCGGTGGGCGTGGCCGGGACCATCATTCCTGTACTGCCCGGCAGTATCCTCATCGGCGCGAGCCTCTTGGCCTGGGCTATCTGGGGCGGTGCCGGTGGCATGGGCTGGGTGATCTTTGCTGTGGGCATGGTGTTTGTGGTCTCTGGAATGGCGGCCAGCGCCGTGTTGACGGGGCGCAAAATGAAGCAGCACGGGATCCCCAACAGATCGGTGCTGATTGGTGTGGTCCTAGGCGTGGTGGGCATGTTCGTTATCCCCGTGGTGGGTCTATTTGTGGGGTTCGCGCTGGGGCTGCTCCTTAGCGAAGTGCAGCGCACGCGGAACTTCCAGGCTGCGCTGCGGTCCAGCGGGGCTGCGCTGAAAGCGACCGGCATAGGGATGCTGGTGGAGTTTGCCTTGGCCTGCGCCGCCGCGAGCACCTGGATCATCGGTGTATGGACAGAAGCGGTGTACGGGGGCCCTTAAACACCGTCGCCGGGATGGCGTGCGATACAGAGTTGTCATCACATGCCATCCCGGCGGAAGAATTACCGGAGGGTGGGAATCTTGACCTGCGCCGGGCGGAAGCTTGCTCCAGCTCCGGGGAACAACGGGACGTCGATCCGTGCGTGGGTGTGGATTTCCTGCACGGTGTCCTTGGTGTGCTGTGCGATCTCCGCCAGGGTGGTGACCCACATGCCGTCCAGGTCCTTGACCCGCTCCATTAATTGCTCCAAGGCGACGGCACGGGACGGCCTGCCGGAGATGAACGGGTGGTTGGTCAGGACGAAGCAGCTTCCCTGTGAATGATGTGCCTGGGCCTCGAGCGTCCACATTTCCAAAGCCTTGGCCGGGCTCTCGATCACCCCGCTGCCCGTGACTCCGGGGTAGAACCCGTACTGCTCCCAGTCATCAAGCGCCCAGTCCACTGGGATCTCCACAATGTCCCGGGAGTCGCCCTCGGCGACGGCCATGCGGTAGGGGGCATCGCCGTCGAGCAGGCTTGAATCGTAAAGGAAGCCCCGGTCCGCCAGCAGTGCTGGGGACTGCCAGTTCAGCTCCCACCACGGTGCCCGGTAACCAACCGGCCGGATTCCTGCCACGTTGGCCAGTGCTTCGAGGCCGCGGTCCAAATAGCTCGCTTCAGTCGCGGCGTCGATCCCCTGCATGGGCTCGTGAAGGTATCCGTGGTGCGCGATCTCATGCCCGCCATCGGCGATCCTGCGTACTACGTCCGGGTAGCTCTCCGCCGTGAAGCCGGGAATGAAGAACGTTGCCTTGATGTCCTGTCGGTCCAAGAGTTGAAGTAAGCGCGGCACGGCGATTTTGGGGCCGTATGACTGGTGGCTCATGAGGGACATCCGGCGGGTGCTGGAAGGATCATGGGCGATGGTGCAGGACTCGGCGTCGACGTCGAAAGTGAAGGACGCTGCGGCCCGGTAGCCCTCGGGCCATGTGATCGGGTGGAGCGAATCAGCGAAAGCGGGCTGGATCATGCTGTAGTCCTTTCGGGAACTGCGGGAGTGACTGGCTGTGTCACTGACACGTGGTTTGAGTCCGCCAGAAGGTACTTCTTGTGGGCCCGTGGCCCGAGGAGTGCGTAGCTCACCGCGCTGGTCAGTCCGCCCGCCAGCCAGGAGAGGTCCCAGCCGCCCAGGGCTACGGCGATGGGACCCTGCATGGCGGGTAACAGGCCGTACATGAACAACCAGGTGGAGAAGATGCCCACCAGCAGCGAGACGATTCCGGCCCAGTTGATGACGGGCAAACGGTGTGTTCCTACGGGATCGAAGAGGCGGTCAACCTTGGCCGGCCAACGCTTATCAAGCCAGAAGTAGTGCACCAGCATGACCCCGCCCCAAGCGGCCACCCAGGCGACCAGCCCGATCAGCCAGGCATCGAGAACAGCGGCGAAGTCCTCCTGGAAGATGAAGAACACGACGGCGATGAGTGAGAAGGCGCCGACGAACAGGTTCAGCTTGCGGCGGCTGATCTTGATATCCAGGGCCTGCGTGGCCACGGAAAAGGTGTAGATGTTCAGGATGTTGGTGGCGATGGGACCATGCAGGACCATGAGGAGGACCGGGAGGGCCAGGACGCCGAAGTTCTGGACAATGAGTTTTCCGGGGTCGATTTCGCCGCTGTTGGTGGCCAGGCTTGCTCCGAGGACGCCGAGCCACACCACAGGGATGAACTGGCCGAGGACAGAGGCAAGATACACCTTGCGTTTGGGGACCGAGGTGCTGACGAAACGGGAATAGTCCGCAGCGTAGGTGAACCAGGTGATGCCCCAGCCGATGCCAATCGCCGTCATCACTGCGCTCATGGCGGCGATGCGCTCGGAACCTTCAAGGATGTTGCCGGCCGGGCCTGCATAGCCCCAGTCGATCTTCATGCCGAACCACGCCACGCATGACATGACGGCCAGGATGATGATGGTGGGCGGAACCGTCCACTTTTCGAAGGCTGCAATAGCCTTGTAGCCGAACCAGGCGATGGCTACCTGGGCCGCCATGATGGCCGTGGCGACGCCGATCTTCCAGGCGTAGTTCTTGGCTTCCGGGTCAACCCAGCCAAGGGTGCCGAAGAGCGCCATGACCAGATCCAGGATGATCCAGGTGTTGACGGCGCACCAGCCGATCACCAGCAGGGCTTGGATGGCGGCGGGGAGGTAGTTGCCCCGGCGGCCGAATGCTGCGCGGGCCAACACCATTCCGGTGGCGCCGGTCTTCTGGCCAAGGAGGACAAAGCAGCCGAACAGCAGCATGCCGATCAGGTTTCCCAGGACCAGGACGATCACGGTGTCAGCGAAGCCAAGGCCAAGGTGGATGCCGAGGGCGCCGAGCACCCAGTTGATAGGTGCGAGGTTGGCGCCTGCCCAGATCCAGAACTGTCCGGAAACTTTGCGGGTGCGGTCTGATTCGGGGATGGGTTGAAGCCAGGCTTCGCTGTCGTGGCCCGGCGCCGTTGCCGGTCCTGACAGCGTTGAGCCCGGCTGGGAAGAGCCTGTTTGCGCTGAACTCGAACGCGAAGAAGAGAGGTTGTCTTGCATGGGGAGAGCCTCCGTGTATGAAAGGGACCCTTTCAGCGTATGTGCCCCGGATCACAGCAACAAGATACGATGTGTCTAAGCAAATAGATCGCCACCGTACGGAGTGTCATGTCCATAGCCTTGGGCTCGGCTTTGAAGTCTCAGAGCCTCAAATCCGCAGAACCCCGCTTCCTCAACAACGTCCCTGAGGCGTTGAGCCGGGGCGTCCGTTGGGTCCACTCCAGTGAAGTCCTGGACATTGCTCCGCTGCTCAGCGGCGGTGAGCTGTTACTCAGTGGCGGCCAAGCCCTGGCCGGCGTCACAGCCGAACGGCAAGCCGACTACGTCCGTGAGCTCGCCGCCCGGGGCATTGCTGCCTTGGCCCTGGAAACTGGTCCAGCCCTGCCCGAAGTTCCTGCAGGCATGCTGGAGATCGCCGAGGCGGCAGGATTGCCCGTGATCGAGCTGCGCCACGTGGTTCCGTTTGTGGCAGTCATGCAGGAGATCAATTCGCTCCTGGTCAGCGAATCCGTGGAGCACCTTCAGCGCGGCGACCAAGCCAGCCACGCCATGGCAGCAGAGCTTGCCCACGGCGGCGGGCTCGATCAACTCCTGGCGGTGCTGTCCGAAAAAACGGGGGCAAGTGCGCGGCTGCTCTCACCATCGGGCGTCACCCTCAGTTCTGCAGGCTCGTTCGAAGTCGCCGGCAGCGTCACCATCGTGGACGTGCCGGTCCGCGGCGTCCTTGCCGCGCGGCTTGAACTGCACATGCCCGACGACGGCGACGGCGGCCTCGCACGGGTGGCCGGCGAACGTTCCGTGGACATTCTGGGCTTGGCACTGTTGCAGCGTATGCCGCCGGGTCTGAAGGAATTGGCGGGCATCGAACTCATGCGTGCCATTAATTCGGGTGGCCAACACTGGCAACTTCAGCAACTGGGTCCGGCATCGGGGTTCCCTGCTCAGGGCGCGGTGGCCGCAGTGGTGATTCGATCAACCGGCGCCGGGCATTTGCGTCCGGCGGTGGACGCGTTGCTCCGGCTCTCTGTGCCGCATAGTGCGAGCTACGCCGATAACGCTGAGCTGATTGCAGTCGCTGCTTTGGGGGAGGGGGACGCCACCAGGCGTGCGCTGGTGGAAGCCTTGCGAGGGCTGGAAGTACCCACCGGATCCTTGGTGGCTGTGGGGCCGTTGGGCAACGGGATTGCTGAGGCGCCCTGGTCCTTGGCGGAGGCCCGCCGGGCCTTTGATCTGGCCTCGCCAGGCAAAGGCGTTGTGGATGCCGACACCTTGGCCGTGGAGCTCCTGGCTCAGGAAACACTTGACCCGGCCACACGTGAAGGGTTCGTCCAGCGGCAGCTGGGTGCCGTCGTCGAGCATGATCGTCTGAAGAAGTCCCAACTCATGAGGACGCTGAGTGTGTGGCTGGATACGGGCTGCAACACGGCCCAGGCCGCCCGCGAGCTGCACTTGGAAAGGCAGTCCCTGCATCACCGGCTGCAACGGATCTTCGAGCTGTGCGGCGGTGACCCACGCGGGAACGGCCGGCTGGCTGCGCTGCATCTGGCAACTCGGCTGGCTCGGGTGTAACCCCGGTCTAACGCGAAATCGCGGGTCCGCTGCGAATTCGCCCGTCAGCAACAGCGAATTCACAGCCGACCCGCGATCTCGGCGGGGCAAGCACTACTTCAACACGATCGTCCTGTTCCCATTCAGGATGATCCGCCCCTCGCAGTGCCAGCGAACGGCGTTGCTGAGGGCCTTGCATTCGGTGTCCCGACCGGCGGCCACCAGATCGTCCGGTCCGAAAGTGTGGTCCACTTCCACTACCTGCTGGGCGATGATGGGACCTTCGTCCAACTCGCCGTTGACGTAGTGGGCGGTGGCACCCACAGTTTTCACACCACGCGCGTACGCCTGGTGGTAGGGCTTGGCACCCTTGAAGCTCGGCAGGAACGAGTGGTGGATGTTGATGGCGCGGCCATCGAGCTTCCGGGCGAGGTCGTCGCTGAGGACCTGCATGTAGCGGGCCAGGACAATGAGTTCCACGTCCAGCTCATCGATGATCTCCAGCAAACGTCCCTCGGCCGCGGGCTTGGTGGCAGCCGTGACGGGGACGTGGAAGAACGGGATCCCGTGCCACTCCGCCAAGCCCTGATGGTCGGTGTGGTTGGACACTACGCCCACCACGTCGATGGGCAGCTCGCCGATCCGTGCCCGGAACAAGAGGTCGTTCAGGCAGTGCCCGAACTTGGAGACCATGATCAGCACGCGTCGCTTGTACCCCTGACGCTTAAGCTGCCAGTTCATGCTGTACTTATCGCCCACAGGGGCAAAAGCGTTCCGCAGCTGATCAACAGTGGAGTCATCGCCGTCGGACGCGAAATGCACGCGCATGAAGAAGTGGCCCTCTGCGCGGTCGCCGAACTGCTTGTTGTCGATGATGTCGCAGCCGTGGTCCAGCAGGAATCCGGACACGGCATGCACGATCCCGGGCCCTTCGGGGCAGTCCAGGGTGAGAACGTGTTCCACCGTGGTCTCCGCGGAGGAGGCGGCAGTGGTTTCGGTTTGGATGGCAGTCATGGCTAGCACTCCACTACGTTGACGGCGAGGCCCCCACGGGAGGTCTCTTTGTACTTGGATTTCATGTCCGCGCCTGTCTCGCGCATGGTTTTGATGGCCTTGTCCAGGGACACTTTGTGGCTGCCATCGCCGTGCAAGGCAAGGCGGGCCGCGTTGATGGCTTTGACGCTGGCGATCGCATTGCGTTCGATGCAGGGGATCTGCACCAGCCCGCCCACGGGATCGCAGGTAAGGCCCAGGTTGTGTTCGATGCCCACTTCGGCGGCATTTTCCACTTGCTCGGGCGTCCCGCCAAGGACTTCGCAGAGGCCGGCCGCCGCCATGGAGCAGGCGGAACCCACTTCACCCTGACAGCCCACCTCGGCACCGGAGATGGACGCGTTGATTTTGAACAGGATTCCGACGGCGGCCGCCGCCAGCAGGAACCGCACGACGCCGTCGTCGTTGGCTCCTGGAACAAACTTGGTGTAATAGTGCAACACTGCCGGGACAATTCCGGCGGCGCCATTGGTGGGCGCGGTGACGATCCGGCCGCCCGCAGCGTTTTCCTCATTCACTGCCAAGGCGAAGAGGTTGACCCATTCCATGGCGAGGAGCGGGTCCGCTGAGGCACTACCGTTCAGGTCCGCGTCGGTTTCGGAAAGCTTTTTGAACAACGACGGCGCCCGTCGCCTGACGCTCAAACCTCCCGGCAGGATTCCCTCGGCAGAGCAGCCGTTGTCAACGCACTCCTGCATGACAGCCCAAATGCCCAGCAGCCGTTCGCGGAGTTCCTCTTCGGAACGCCACACGAGTTCATTGGCCAACATGACGTCCGAGATGGACATGCCTTCGCGCTCGCAGATCGCCAGGAGTTGGTCCGCCGTGGTGAAGGGGTAGGGGAGAACGGTGTCATCGGCTACCACTTTGTCGGTGCCGGTTGCGTCCCCGTCCACCACGAAGCCGCCACCGATGGAGTAGTAGCTGCGTTCCCGGAGCACGCCGCCCGTGTGGTCCAACGCGCGGAACGTCATGCCGTTGGGGTGTGCAGGCAGCGACTTGCGGCGGTGCAGGACCACGTCCTCGTCCCAGTTGAAGTCCACCCGGTGGTTGCCGCCCAGACGCAGTTCCGCCTCGAGTGCCGCCGCCGCGACCTGGTCGTCGGCCGTATGGGTGTTCACGGTTTCGGGGGAGTGGCCTTGCAGCCCCAGCACCACGGCTTTGTCTGAGCCGTGGCCCCGGCCGGTGGCGCCCAGGGAGCCGAAAAGCTCAGCCTGGACGCGCACCGTGGCCGGAAGCTGGCCGGACGATTCGAGACCGTCCGTGAACTGCTTTGCCGCGCGCATGGGGCCAACCGTGTGTGAAGACGACGGCCCGATGCCAACAGAAAACAGGTCAAGCACACTCAGTGCCATCAGGGGACCTCAGGGGAGGCGTATTCCCTCATGGCGTCCAGCAGCCAGCGGCCCAGGAAGTCGGCAAACGAGGCCCGGGGAAAGATCCGGTAGGAGTCCTCGGAAGTCTTCCACAGCATCACCGGGATGTGTGCAAGTTCCGTGGAAACGGCCGTGCCCGGCTTGAAGACACGCGGGTGCAAGTCCAGCGCGCAGGTCTTTTCCAACACTGCCCGGGCGTGGCTGCCGGAGAGCTCGAACGTGGTTCGGTTGGCGGACAGGTCCACCACCTGGCCGGCATCGTTGCCCAGTGCAGTGGTCAGATCGCTGACCAAGGATCCGCCCAGGGAGTCGTGGGCTTCCTCCGGTGCAACCACCAGGAACTCGGTGGGGCCGAGCCACAGGGTGTTGACGGAATCCGTCCCCGTCACTTCACCGCAAGCGGCAGGCAAGCCGCCGGTCACGGACGCAACGCGGGCGCCGGCGTTGGACGTCCGGTCAACCCGGATGCCCACCATGGCCTGGTACGGGATCTCGGTGAGTGTCACTATGCCCGGAACTGAGCCGGACGTGAACGCCTCAGCCAGGTGCTGGGCCGGGCTGCGCCGTGCCCCACGAACACTGTTCACGGTTTCTGCGGGGGTTGCTGTTTCAGCCATCTTTGCGGGTCCCTTCAGCATCGAAAAGTACGGTTTCGCCAACAACCACGTCCACCAATTGGTCTCCCAGCGAGGCCACCAAGGTCTCGCCGATGCGGTTGCGGCCGTTCTGGATAAGTGCCAGGCCGAAGGAACGGCCCAGCGCGGCGCTGTGGTAGCTGGAGGTCACGAAGCCCTCCATGGGGACGGGTCCGTTGGCCGGGTTGACGGGGATGTCCTTCTCCACCAGCTGCGTGCCTTCCGGCAACCGCAGCGAGTGGTCTACGGGAAGAACGCTCACCAGGTGCTTGCGGTCTTCGCGGCTTGCGTCCTGCCGGAGGTAGGAGCGCTTGCCGATGAAGTCCTTGGCCTTGGAAACGATCCAGTCCATGCCCGCGTCCTGCGGGGTGACCGTACCGTCGGTGTCCTGCCCCACGATCGGGTAGCCCTTCTCGGCGCGGAGCACGTGCATGGTCTCCGTACCGTAGGGGGTGATGTTGAACTCGGCACCCGCGGCAGCAACAGCTTCCCAGGTGTTGAGTCCGTACCAAGACGGGATGTTGATTTCGTAGGCGAGTTCGCCGGAGAAGGAGATGCGGCAAACGCGTGCCTGCACTCCGGACGCCAACGTGGTTTCGCGGAAGGTCATGAACGGGAAGTTCTCGGCCTCCAGGCCACCGTTTTCGGCGAGCTGGGGTGCAACCTTGGCGATCACGGCGCGGGATTTCGGGCCAACCACGGCAATGGTGCTCCACTGTTCCGTGACGGACGTGCAGACCACGTCGAGGTCCGGCCACTCTGTCTGGTGCCACTCTTCCAGCCAGTCCAGCACCTTGGCTGCGCCGCCGGTGGTGGTGGTCATGAAGTAGCGGTCATCATCCAGGCGCAGGGTCACGCCGTCGTCGAAGATCATGCCGTCCAGGGTGCACATCACGCCGTAGCGGGCGGATCCCGGTGCGAGCTTCTTGAACGCGTTGGTGTAGACGCGGTTCAGGAATTCACCCGCGTCCTTGCCGCGGATCTCGATCTTGCCCAGCGTGGTGGCGTCCATGAAGCCCACGGAATCGCGGACGGCGGCGCATTCACGCAGGACTGCCGTGTCCATGTCCTCACTGCCCTGCGGGTAGTACCAGGGGCGCTTCCACTGTCCAACATCTTCGAACAGTGCGCCTTGGGCCACGTGCCACGGGTGGATGGAGGTGACTCTTGCGGGGTCGAACAACTCGCCGCGCTGGCGGCCAGCCAGGGCCGCGAAAGCGACAGGGGTGAACGGTGCACGGTACGCCGTGGTTCCGATCTCGCCGACGCCGGGGATGCTCTCTGCGCCACCGAACTTCAGTGCTGCGGCGATGACACCGATCGCGTTAACGCCGGACGTCTTGCCCTGATCGTTGGCCGTGCTGATGGAGGTGTACCGCTTGACGTGCTCCACGGACCGCATGCCCGCTCCGGTGGAGCGAAGGACGTCGGCCACGGACTGGTCGCGCTGGAAGTCCACAAAGTGGTGGTGCCACTCGCCCGGCTCACCGGTCTGGCCGGGAACCAGCCAGAGCTGGCGGCTCGGCGCGCTTGCCACGGGAGCCTGCAGTTCCATCGGGGTTGTTGCGGATTCGAACCCGGCAGCGATGGATGCTGCTGCTCCAGCCGAGATACCTTCTGCCAGGCAGTCCTGGAGTTCGTAGCTGCCCCGGCCTGCGCCCACCACTTGCTGGTCCCTTACGGGAGCGGTGGGGATGAACGCTGCGAGCTCGTCATCCCAACGCAGTTTGCCTTGACGCTGGCTGTGGAGGTGAACCACCGGGCTCCAACCACCAGAAACTGCAAGAAGATCGGCAGCCAGCTCTTCGACGCCCGAGGTGAGTTCGCCGTCGTCGTTAATACTGCGGACGGTGACCCCGTTCAGGCGGCCACTCTCATCCGCGGAGGTGTCAGCCACGGCGCTGCCGATGAGGACCCGGGTACCGGACTCGACGGCGGCGGCGGCCTTCGCGCTGATCTGCGGACGGGCATCGACGACGGCGGCAACCGCCACGCCTGCTGCCTTCAGATCCGCGGCAAGAGCGTAAGCGGAATCGTTGGTGGTGCTGATGACCACGCGCGACCCGGCGGCCACGGCGTAACGGTTCAGGTAAGTGCGGGCTGCCGAGGCGAGCATGATGCCCGGGCGGTCGTTGTTCTCGAAGACCAGGGGACGCTCATGGGCGCCCGGAGCCAGGACAACCTGCTTGGCACGGATGTGCCAAATACGCTGGCGGGAGACACCCGAGGCTGCCGGGACGCTCAGGTGGTCCGTGCGGTTCTGGGCTGCAATGAAGTAGTTGGAGTCGTAGGAGCCGAATGCGGTGGTGCGGTTCAGCACCGTGCATTCAGCGGCAGAAACCAGCTCGGCCTCCACGTCCGCAACCCACTCCAGGGCCGGCTTGCCCTCGATTTCTTCCGCCAGATCCGGGGCTGTGGAACCGGAGAGCAGTGAGCCGCCGAGCTCGGGCTGGTCGTCGATGAGGATGACGCGGGCGCCGGTGCGGACAGCTTCGCGGGCCGCTGCCAGGCCGGCGATGCCGCCGCCGACAACCAGTACATCCGTGTGGACGTACTTCTTGTCGTACTCGGCCTTGTCCTCGTTCGGGTCAAGCTTGCCCAGACCGGACAGGAGCTCAACGTTCATGCCGTCCACCAAGGAAACTGCGGTGGCGGGAAGCATGGACTCGGCAACGTGGCCCGGGAAGCGGGGAGCGATCTTGACCAAGGCGTTGGACTCTTCTACGCCGGCTGCCATGATGCCGCGGGGGCGGTCCTCATAAAGGGAGTTGCCGGCGTTGATGTGGCCATTGGCCAGCAGTGCCGAAGCGATGGTGTCCCCCGGGTGGCCGGTGAATTCCTGGCCGTCCACGGTGAAGCGCCAGGAGATGCTGCGATCGATGCGTCCGCCGGTGGCGAGGCGTGCGTTCTTGCTGGTCACTTCTAGACTCCTTCCGAAGAGATGGGGGTGGTAGCTGTGGGGGAGGCGGCGCCGGGGGAGAGGCCCGGTTCGCCGGCTTGGCCGAACTCACCGGCCTGGGTGAACTCGCCCGGCTGTTCCGGTGCTTTCTTTGGACTCGTCACCTTGATGTCCGGCCGGGGCTGGCCCATGCCGTAGATGGAGTGAATCTCGTAGCTCACGGTGTCGCGGAGCATGTTGAACCACTGGCGGCAGCCTGTGCTGTGGACCCAGCGTTCTGCGAAAGTTCCCTTGGTGTTCTCGCGGTAGAACAGGTATTCAGCCCATTCGCGGTCCGTGAGGTCGTTGGGGCTCTCCGGGTAGGCGACGTGTGCTTGGCCGCCGTAGTGGAATTCGGTTTCGTCGCGTGGCCCGCAGTTGGGGCATGAAATGAGGAGCATGTCTTTTCCTGTCCTGGCTAGTGGGCTACGGCTGCGGCGCCGTGTTCGTCGATCAAGGCGCCGGTCTCGAAGCGTTCCAGCGCGAAGGGCTTGTTCAGCTGGTGCGGAGCGCCGGTGGCGATGGTGTGCGCGAAAGTCAGGCCCGCCGCCGGAGTGCCCTTGAAGCCGCCGGTTCCCCAGCCACAGTTGACGAACATGTTCTCCACCGGGGAGAGGCCAACAATGGGAGAAGCGTCCAGCGTGGTGTCCACAATTCCGCCCCAGGTGCGGAGCACATGGGCCCGGGCGAAGATCGGGAAGAGCTCCACGGCTGCTGCCATCTGCTCCTCGATCACGTGGAACGAGCCGCGCTGGCCGTAGCCGTTGTAGGAGTCCACACCGGCGCCCATTACCAGTTCGCCCTTGTGGGCCTGGGATACGTAGACGTGGACGTGGTTGGACATGACCACCGTGGGGTGGACCGGCTCGTGCAGTTCAGACACCAGCGCCTGGAGCGGGTGGCTCTGGATCGGCAGGCGGAAGCCGGCCATTTCTGCCAGGACCGAGCTGTGGCCGGCGGCGCAGAGGCCCACCTTTTCGGTGTTGATGGTGCCGCGCGTGGTCTGGACACCGGTGACCTTGTTGCCGTCCTTGATGAAACCGGTAACTTCGCAGTTCTGGATGATGTCCACGCCAAGTTCATCGCACTTGCGGGCGAAGGCCCAGGCCACGTGGTCGTGCTTGGCGATGCCTGCGCGTGGCTGGTACGTGGCGCCCATGACGGGGTAGCGGATGTTGTCGCTGATGTTCAGGATGGGGCAAAGTTCCTTGACCTGCTGCGGGTCCAGCCATTCGGCGTCTACACCGTTGAGGCGGTTGGCACCCACCCGGCGAACGCTTTCGCGAACATCGCCCAAGGTGTGGGCCAGGTTCATGACACCGCGCTGGCTGAAGAGGAAGTCGTACTCCAGCTCTTCCGGGAGGATTTCCCAGAGCTTGAGGGCGTGCTCGTAGATGGCTGCGCTCTCGTCCCAAAGGTAGTTGGAACGGATGATGGTGGTGTTGCGGGCCATGTTGCCACCGGCCAGCCAGCCCTTTTCAAGGATGGCGATATTCGTCATCCCGTGGTTCTTCGCCAGGAAGTATGCGGTGGCCAGGCCATGCCCGCCGCCGCCCACAATCACGGCGTCGTAGCTTTTCTTCGGGTCCGGGTTGCGCCAGAGGAAGTCCGGGTGTTCGGGGAGGTGGTCTGCACTCACTTGGCTGCTCCAATCAGTTCTGCTTCGGTTACGGCGCCATTGCCGTTGTGGTTTAGGTGCGGGTAGAGGGGGAACTTGTTCGCCAGGGCGGTCACGCGGTTGCGGAGTTCGACGGCGGTGGTCTCGTCCAGGGTGACGTCACCTTCGGCGGTGGCTGCTTCGACGCCTGCCTGGGTGCCTGCTTGGGTGCCGCTGTTCGCTGCGGCGATCAACGCCGTCGCAATGATGTCCGAGACCTCGGTGAAGTCCTCGGCACCGAATCCGCGGGCGGCTAGGGCGGGCGTGCCGATGCGCAGGCCGGACGACACCATGGGTGGGCGGGGGTCGAACGGGACGGCGTTGCGGTTGACGGTGATGCCGATCCGGTGCAGCGTGTCCTCGGCCTGCTGGCCGTTGAGGACCGAGTGGCGGAGGTCGGCGAGGACCAGGTGGACATCGGTTCCGCCGCTGACAACGGAGATGCCGGCTGCGGCAACGTCGTCCTGGAGGAGGCGCTGGGCCAGGATCTTGGAACCCTCAAGGACGCGGAGCTGGCGTTCCTGGAACTCGGGCTCGGAGGCCATCTTGAAGGCAACGGCCTTGGCTGCGATGACGTGTTCCAGCGGACCACCCTGCTGGCCGGGGAAGACTGCCGAGTTAACCTTCTTGGCGATGTCGGCGTCGTTGGTCAGGATCACGCCACCGCGCGGACCGCCGAGGGTCTTGTGGGTGGTGCTGGTGACAATGTGGGCGTGCGGCACGGGGCTGGGGTGGAGCCCAGCGGCCACGAGGCCGGCAAAGTGGGCCATGTCCACCATGAGGTAGGCGCCCACCAGGTCAGCGATGCGGCGGAATTCAGCGAAGTCCAACTGGCGGGAGTACGCCGACCAGCCGGCCACGATCAGCTGCGGCTTGCTCTCCAGCGCCAAGCGCTCAACTTCAGCCATATCTACGGTGTGGGTGTCCTCGCGGACGCCGTACGGAACAACCTTGTACAACTTGCCGGAGAAGTTGATGCGCATGCCGTGGGTCAGGTGGCCGCCGTGGGCGAGGTTCAGGCCCATGATGGTGTCGCCCGGGGTGATCAGTGCGTGCATGGCCGAGGCGTTGGCCTGGGCGCCGGAGTGGGGCTGAACGTTGGCGAATTCTGCACCAAACAGGGCTTTCAAGCGGTCAATGGCGAGCTGTTCAATCACATCAACGTGTTCGCAGCCGCCGTAGTAGCGCTTGCCGGGGTAGCCCTCGGCGTATTTGTTGGTCAGCACCGAGCCCTGGGCTTCCATGACGGCCGTAGGAGCGAAGTTCTCAGAGGCGATCATTTCCAGCGTGGACTGCTGGCGGATGAGTTCCTGGGCGATCGCCTGATCGACCTCCGGGTCCGCCTGTGCAAGCGGGCGGATCAGCGGTTCAACCATGGTGTTCTCCTTCAAAAGCTTGTCTAGTGGCCGACTGTTAGGCAACTGATATATTAGAACTATTGCCATAGTATGTTGAAGATCACATGGTCGTCAACAGGTCCGGGAAACTCATCCGTGGGACCGTGGTTGTGACAACGGGAGAGAGCAATGAGCGCAGCACTGGAAGCACTGGAGTCAGCTCCGCAGGGCACGTCCCTCGCAGAGAACGCCTACCTGCTGCTGCGCGACAGGCTCATCATGCTGGACGTCAAACCCGGCGACCCCATCAACGACGGCCAGATAGCAGCCGAACTCGGCATCGGACGCACCCCCGTCCGTGAGGCCATCAAGCGCCTCGAGAGCGACCACCTCGTGGTGTCCTACCCGCGGCGCGGCACCTTCGCCACGGGCGTTGACATCACCCAGCTCGCCGAAGTCTCCGAAATCCGCGAGCTCTTGGAACCCCTGGCCTCCCGGAAAGCTGCCCGCATGGCCAGCCCCGCCATGCGCTCAGAGCTCCGAGCCGTCGCCGCCGCAATCCGCGATCTTGAAGGCCAGGACAATTCCTCCCAGGACCTCATGCGCTACGACATCCAGGTCCACAGGCTGATCTACAAAGCTTCGGCCAATGCCCACCTGGAAGACGTCCTCATTCGCTACGACAACCTCGCCACCCGCATCTGGTGCCACATGCTCGAGAAGATGCCCTCCGTTTCCGGCCACATCTCCGAGCACGTCGACCTCCTCACGGCCATTGCCGACGGCGACGAAGACCGTGCCGCAGAGCTCGCCCTGCACCACGTAGTCAGCTTCGAAGAGACCATCCGCAAGGTCCTCTAGCTTTCCCGCCCTGCCGTGCTCCCGCCTTCCGGCGGCGGGCTCATCCTCTGCGCGCTAGGTCGTCACTCCCTTAGACGCGCGCTGCCGGATAACCCACCCCCTCCCGATCCTCTCTCACGTCTTGCGGGTTTTTTGGCGTCGCTCTCTCACATCCCGCGGTTTTGAGCTGGTCGCTCTCTCACATCCCGCGGGTTTGAGCGGATCGCTCTCTCACGTCCCACTGGGAGTTGCTGGATGCAATCTCCAGTGGGCCTATGGGGCCGACTTGCCCTAGGTTGCAAGCCTCGCCGCCCGGCCCGCGGGAACGTGGACAGCGGCCAGGAACGAAAGGCTCGACGTCGATGTGGACTTGAGTGCCGACGACGCCTCCTCTTCGCCCTAATGAGAGAGCGATTGGGTTTTGGGGGTGGGATGTGAGAGAGCGTCGTTAGGGGCAACTGCGTTGGGTTAGATGCAACAAACGCCTTTTGCGCCATCAGTCCACTCCGGTCAGCTGTTTAGTCCGGCCGGCCAGATTGAGCTGATGCTTATCCGTCACAACTAACCCTTGACCGTGGCGCCGCTCACACATATTCTGGTGCAACAGCGTTGCGCTGAATGCAACCCAAATCAATTTTGGTGGACACATGAGCAATGAATCATCTGTGGCAGCCGCTCCAGGCAGCCCCTCCCACATCTCCCACGCACCAGGTTCCCAACCGGAAGTCAGCAAGGACACTCGACGGCGAGTGGTCACCGCAAGCTTCATCGGGAACTTTGTTGAGTGGTTCGACTACGCCGTGTACGGATACCTGGCCGGCGTCATCTCTACTGTTTTCTTCCCCGAGTCAGACCGCCAGACGGCCCTGCTCGCAACCTTCGGCGTGTTTGCCATCAGCTTCTTCGTCCGGCCCTTGGGTGGTTTCATCTGGGGCCACATCGGGGACAAGCTGGGCCGCAAGCAAGCGCTGAGCCTGTCAATCGTCCTGATGTCCGTGGCGACGTTCTGCATCGCACTCATCCCCGGCTACGCCACGATCGGCGTGATGGCGCCCATCCTGCTCCTCCTGGTAAGAGTCGTCCAAGGCTTCTCCGCAGCCGGCGAGTACGCCGGGGCGTCTGCCTTCCTGGTGGAGTATGCGCCGGCGAATCGGCGCGGACTGTATGCCGCCGTCGTGCCCGCCAGTACTGCAGCGGGTCTGCTGCTGGGGTCCTTGCTGGCAGCCCTGCTGAGTTCAGTCCTGACCGCGGAGCAGCTCAACGAATGGGGTTGGCGATTGCCGTTCCTGTTGGCTGCGCCCATGGGATTGATCGGCCGGTATATCCGGACCAAGCTCGAGGACACGCCGGCTTTCCGGGAGCTCGCTGCCAAGGACAATGCGGTCAAAGCCCCTGCCTTCGCCATGTTCAGGACGTACCGGAAGCAACTCATCATTGCCACCGGCGCGGTGTTGCTGAACGCTGTGGGCTTCTACGTGATCCTCAGCTATATGCCCACTTACCTGTCGGAAGAGCTGGGCTTTGGCGCAACGGAATCATTCCTGGCCACCACCATCGCCCTGGCCAGTTACATCGGCTTCATCTTCCTAACCGGCATGGCGTCGGACAGGTTCGGCCGCAAGCGGATGCTCATCACGGCATCAGTGCTTTTCATGCTGCTAACGGTGCCGGCTTTCATGCTCCTGGATACCCGCAATTTCCTGGTGATCGTGCTGGTGCAGATTCTGCTGGGCGGAATGCTGACCCTCAACGACGGAACCTTGCCGAGCTTCCTGGCCGAGCTCTTTCCCACGAAGGTCCGGTACACCGGATTCGCCGTCAGCTTCAATCTCTCCAATGCCCTGTTCGGCGGCACCGCGCCGTTCATGGCCACCCTTCTTATCGGCATGACCCACAACCAGCTGGCCCCCGGTTGGTACCTCGTGGCTGCCGCTCTGGTTTCCCTCATCGCAGTCCTGTTCGCCACCGAGACTTCCAAAAAGCCTCTGCTGCAGGACTAGTACAACCCACCCATTGAAAGGAACAACCATGACCATCACCCAGAACGAGGCCGTCAACGATGTGGCCAAGCTCGAGCGCACCAAGGTCCTCAACAACGGCGAAAAAGTATCGCTGACCTTCTCCGACGCCGAGTTCGAGCGTCGCCTCTCCGGACTCCGCCGCATCATGGCCGAGAAAGACCTCGACGCCGTCATCCTCACCAGCTACCACTCCATCAAGTACTACTCCGACTTCCTCTTCACCTACTTTGGCCGCTCCTACGGCATGGTGGTCACCAAGGATGACACGGTCACCATCACGGCAAATATCGACGCCGGGATGCCTTGGCGCCGCAGCTACGGCGAGAACCTGGTGTACACGGACTGGCGCCGGGACAACTACATCCACGCCATCCAGGAAGTCCTGCGGACCCGCGGCATCAACCCGCGCCGCATCGGCGTCGAGGATGACTCGCTGCCGCTGGACAACCGCAACAAGATCCAGGCCGCGTTCTCCGGAGCGACGCTGGTTGACGTAGCCCAGGCAGCAATGCGTCAGCGCATGATCAAGTCGGACGAGGAAATCGCGGTCATCAAGCACGGCGCCCGGATCGGTGACCTGGGCGGCGAGGCCATCCGCAACGCCATCACGGCCGGGATCACCGAGTACGAGGTGGCTCTGATCGGTACCGAGGCCATGGTTCACGAGATTGCCCGGACCTTCCCGGACTCTGAAATCCGAGACACCTGGGTGTGGTTCCAGTCCGGCATCAACACAGATGGTGCACATAACTGGGCCACCACCCGCAAGATCCAGGAACACGACATCCTGTCCCTGAACTGTTTCCCCATGACCAGCGGCTACTACACGGCACTGGAGCGCACCCTGTTCTACGGCGAACCGGACGCCCGCTCTCTGGAACTGTGGAACATCAACGTTGAGGTCCACAAGCGTGGTCTGGAGCTCATCAAGCCCGGTGCTGTGTGCAAGGACATCGCGGCAGAGCTCAACGAGATCTACGTCAGCCACGGCTTGTTGGCCAACCGGACCTTTGGCTACGGCCACTCCTTCGGTGTGTTGAGCCACTACTACGGACGCGAGGCAGGCCTTGAACTCCGCGAGGACATTGACACCGTCCTGGAGCCGGGCATGGTGGTGTCCATGGAGCCGATGATCACGGTGATGGACGGCCAGCCGGGTGCTGGCGGCTACCGCGAGCACGACATCCTGGTGGTGGGCGAAGACGGCGCGGAGAACATCACTAAGTTCCCGTTCGGCCCCGAGTACAACATCATCGGAGCCTAGTGACCCGGCCGGTGGACACAGCGTGGTGTCCACCGGCCGAATCCGGTGGGGCGTCCGCCGTCGAAATATCTCCAGCGAAATATAGTGAACCCATGACTCCCACCGAATCCAGCGACACTCTTGAGAACAGCAACAGCACTGGTGACAGCAAAAACACCTCGGTGATCGTCAACGCCATCGCCGTCTTGAGGAGCTTCACTGCTGACGAGCCGCTCCTGGGAGTCACCGAAATCGCCGGCCGCATTGGCCTGCACAAGAGCACCGTCTCCCGGATCCTCGCGACGCTGGAACAGGAGAATCTTGTAGAGCGCGACGTCGATTCGCGCAGGTTCCGCTTGGGGCTGGGCATGATCGCCATGGCCGGCCCCCTCCTGGCGGAACTCGAAGAGCGTCGCGTTGCCTACCCTGTGCTGCGCGAACTTACTGAGCGGACGGGGGAGACCAGCGCGCTGATGGTGTGGAACGGCAACGAGTCCATGTGTGTGGAGCAGATCCCCAGCCGTCACCAGGTCAAGCATCTCGCTCCGTTGGGTGCCCGCTACAACGAGGCCCTGAGTTCATCCGTGCAGGTCTTCCTTGCTTCGGAGAACGAGGACCGGGTGCGCCAGTTGCTGCGCAGCGGATCGATCACGCTGACCGGCGTGGACGAGGATGCGGTGGAGGCTTATTTGCTTCGCCTGAAGGAATCGATGGAGCGTGGGTGGGCAGTGAACTTCGGTGAGACATCCATCGAAGAAGTGGGCGTGGCCTCACCCGTGTACGACCACCGCGGCAACATGGTGGCCTCCGTCCTGATCCCGGCCCCGAAGTTCCGTGTTTCGCAGGACACCCTCAACAGTCTCGGCGAAGCCTGCGCCGCAGCAGCGGCTAAGGTGACCACGCGGTTGGGTGGACGTGCTCCGCGCTAAGCCGGGTACCGCCGTCGGGCCCTCAAGCGGTGGGTGCGAAAAAACGGCGGCCGTCCCGCTTAAGGGGACTGCCGCCGTCGTTATTCTGCAAGACGTGCGGAAGGGGCTACATCTTCCGTCGCGCTGTGGTTGTTTCGTCCATGGCGTCCCTACCGAGCCAGGCTCCCAGACCGATCATGGCAACGCCGAGGATCAGGTGCAGCCAGTTGTCAGCGGTGTTGAACGGGACAAAGTTGGCGCCTGTTTCCTGGTTGATGACCAGGCCATAGATCCAAAGAACGATGTACACGGCGCCGCCGCCCAAGAGGAACAGGCGGGCCATGCGTGCGTTCCTTGCCATGGCCAAGCCGGCCACGCCAAACAGCAGATGAACGATGTTGTGGAGTACGGACACTTGGAAGACTCCAAGCAGCATGGCGCCGGATTCATGTCCCGCAAAGGTCATGGCGCCGAAATTGGTGGTGATCCCGGGGATGAAGCCCAGGACGCCTACCAGCAGAAATACAATGCCAACGCCCATGGCGGTGTTGCGTAGCGTCAACCCCATCATGTGGTGGTGTTCGGCGGGGTGCGAAGCGGTGGTCATCAAGTCCTCCCTTTCACGCTGTTACCCGGCTCTTCTCATGGAGAGCCGACCTGCGGCAAGGGCTGTGGCAAAAACCTTGCCGACGCCGCCATAATACTCCTGAAATGCCTCCGATAGCAGGGGATGTGCCCAGTTCAGCGGCGGTTAGCATGGAATTATGAGCCAAGCTCCCAACGGACGCGTGCACACGATTTTCCACGACACCCGCGATCTCACTCCTTTCCGCGAGGGCTACGTCCGCACTTCCGTGCGGGGGCTCGCTGACGGCGTGAATGATGTGCTCTCCGGTGTCCTGAGCGGCCGCGATCATGCACGGTTGACGGTAGCCGGCAACGTACCGCGGCTGAGGATGTTGTCCTCCAAGACGGCGAAGGCCATGCACGAGGCCGTTTTCACCTCCACGGAGCCGGATCGGCTTCTGGCCTTCGGCCGCATGTATCCCGGGTGGGCGGGCCTGTGCCATGTGATGGCTGGGTTGCTCGCGTACAAACATGGCGGGTTTTTGAGGGCGTCCGAGCTGCTGCAACGCGGTTTAACAACAAGGATCGACGACGACGCCAGCCAGTTCTCGGCAATGTACCTTGGGCAGGTGGTCACCAAGGTTGAGGTGGCCGAACGGATTGAGGTTCCGGTCCTGTTCAGTGAGGAGTCCGTGTTTTTGGCGCTGTCCCATTGCCTTCGGGAAATGGGGATGACCGAGGCGGCGTTGGAAGCAGTGGTGACGTTGCCGCCATCGTTGCCTTCGGCGTTGGCGCGCTGCACTGCGGCGTACTCGTTGGAACGGCACCGTGATGTGGTCCTGTGGACTGAGGGTTTGCTGAACACGGACGACCTCTCGGCGGCGCTTCTGCTGATTCGGGCGCGGTCGCAACGGGCCAGGGGTGACTTCGAGTCGGCTCAGGTGGCACTCAAAGAAGTGCTCCGGCGTCGAAAGACCAATTTGGCGCTGAAGAATGATGCGTTGACTGACAGGGCCCTGCTCGCTCTTGACCAGGGCCGGCGGACGTTGACTCCGTGGTCCAAACGGCCGGCCCCGCCTGCGGAGCTGGAGGCTTTGGAAGTGATCCGGAAGGATGCCGAGATGCGGCGTCTATGGGAGAACGACTTCAGGCAGCTGGGCGGCGAATAACAACCATTGTGCCTTCCCTGGGAAAGGCGTAATCTCTTAATCAATCAAACGGTTGATCAATTATTCAGTTGATCATAGAGTTAATGATGAGAGGTTGATGCGGCAGTGGAGGAAGAAGCTCTGGACAGGGCCTTCATGGCTTTGGCGGATCCGGTGAGGCGGGCCATGGTGGCACGCCTGTCCCGGGGAGACGCCACCGTCAACGAGCTCGCTGAACCGTTCGCCATCACCAAGCAGGCGGTTTCCAAACACATACAAGTCCTGGAGCACGCAGGATTGGTAACCCGCTCACGCGATGCCCAGCGCAGGCCTGTCCACTTGGATGCTGCCGCCTTGGAGCGGCTGACCGCATGGATTGACCAGTACCGGCTGATCGCCGAGTCGCGCTTTCGGCAGCTGGACGAGCTGCTGGGTGCCGGTGACTCCCACCAACAACAAGAAACAAACCAGCAAAGGAGAAAGAGGAACTGAAATGAGCAATCCAACAACAATCACCGCTGACCCTGGCGTCCCGTTCGTTGACACGGTCCGCGAATTCGATGCCCCGGTCAGTGCGGTCTTCAAAGCCCACGTTGACCCGGATCTCTTGGCTAAGTGGCTGGGCCCGCGCAGTACTCAAACGAAAATTACCGAGTACAACGCCACCACTGGCGGCAGCTGGCGCTACGAGAGCGGCGACGATAATGGAATGGCCGGATTCCGCGGCGTTTTCCACACGGTCGAACCCGACGCTTTGATCATCCAGACCGTCGAGTTCGAGGGCGCGCCCAACCAAGTGGTCATCAGCACCACCACTTTCGAAGATATCGATGGCAGGACGCGGATGTCCGCGCACGAGGTCTACCCCTCGGTTGAAGCGCGGGACATGGCTTTGGCTACCGGGATGGACTACGGCGTGATCGAAGGATACGAGCGCCTGGATGAGCTGCTTGCGGCCTAGCGGCGTGCCGGCTATATCTGCTGTAGAAGCGGAAGGAGTTGCTCGGATAGCAGCGCTGTCCCCAGCCCGATCATGATGATTCCGCTGATCAGGGTCACAACGCGGGCGGCGCCGGGCCGGGAAGCCAGCAGCTTCCTGGAGGTCAATGCGACTGCGGTGTACACCATGCCGGCCAGGATCACGAAGGTCAGGCCCAGCAAGCCGGACTGGACCGGAACCGGCAGTGCCGCCTCGGGGCTGACGAACTGTGGCACCAGCGCCACGAAGAAGAGCAGGCCTTTGGGATTTATACCGCTGGTGCCCATGCCCTGAAGGAAGGTGCGGAGCTGGTTTCCGGACTGCACGACGCCGCCTTCCGCACTGAAGCTCGCGCCTCGCCACGAGCGGATGGTAGCCACGCCGAGCCACAGCAAGTAGGCAGCTCCCGCGATGGTCAGCCACCCCAGTAGTCCTGGGACTCCCGCCAAGAGGGCTGCCAACCCTGCCGTCATTAGCGCGGTGTGGACGACGTATCCGCTGCACAGGCCGGCGACGGCGGGGACGAAGCTGCGTTGCTTGAGTCCGGCCGAAATCGAGTAAGCCCAGTCGACGCCGGGCGTGCACGCCAAGCTGACGGCGACGATCATGAAGGCCATAAACAGCTGCGGGTTCACGTTTTCTCTCCAGGGCTAGGTGGTAGGAAAACTCTAGGGAAAAACCGGCCATAAGTGTTCCTCTTTTTAGCCCACTGCCCGTCGTTCCCGGTAAGATTATTGCGTGATTGACGGGATCGATAGAAGTATTTTGCGCCACCTCCAAGATGACGGCCGGATGACTGCCACAGCCCTTGCTTCGAAGGTGGGTTTGACGGTGGCTCCCTGCCACCGGCGGCTCCGCGATTTGGAATCCTCAGGGGTGATCCGCGGCTACCGTGCAGACATCGACCCTGCCGCAGTGGGCCTGGGTTTCGAAGCGATTGTTTTTGTGACCCTCAAGCAGGTGGAACGCACCATCATGGCGGAGTTTGAAGAGCGCGTCACCGCCAGTCCCAACATCGTGGAGGCGCAGCGGCTCTTCGGGTCGCCGGACTATCTGCTCAAGGTCATTGCCGCGGACCTCCCCGCGTATCAGCGGTTCTACGACGACGAACTGGCGGCCCTTCCCGCGGTGGAACGGCTGACCTCAACGCTGGTGATGAAGAACCTGAAAACCAACATCGGACCCCCGGTCTAAGGCCCTACTCCGCGAGCAAGCCAGTGGTCCGGTAGGGGATCACTTCCCGGAGGAACATGCTGGTTGACGTGCGCACTATGCCAGGGCATAGGCGAATCTCTTCGGATACGCGGTAGAGATCGTCCGGACTCTTGGCAACCACCCTGATGATGAGGTCGGTATCGCCGGCCGGGGCGTGGCATTCCAGGACTTCCGGGATCTCCCGCAGTGCAGCGATGGCCTCATTCAGGTGACTTTGATCGAGTTCGGCGCTGACGGCAGCTGCCACGCCACGGCCTAAAGCCGAGGGCAGGACGCGGCTGCTGTTGGGGCGGAGGGCGCCGGACGCCGTCATTCGTTCCAGGCGTGACTGAACTGTTCCGCGAGCGAGGTGCAACGTCTGGGCCAGCACCATGATGGGCACGCGTGGATCCTCGTCCAAAGCGGCGAGGATCCGGCGGTCCGTGGCGTCGAGTTCCTGCAATGTGACCACTCCCTGACTAAGTTTTCACGTAAGACTGGTCAGATCGACTAATCGTTCTGATGTCCGTTGCACCAACTGTATGTCTTCTGCTCAAATGATGACAACGAAGCAGGACGAGGCTACCGCCAAAACCCGCAGGCACCAGGACCCCGGAACACCACCCGGAGCCCTGCACAGGTTTCCCGCAAGGAAGCAGCCGCTGATTGACTCTTGTTCACAGCATTGTCATTCTGCACCCGCCCCTTCACCCGGGTGTCACAGCAAGAGCCCCTGAGCTACCGGATCGTTGCGGTAGCTGAGGGGCTCTTGTGGTTGGCTTGGATCATGACTTCCGCTGGCCGCTTCGCCCCGAGCCCCTCCGGCGAACTGCACGTCGGCAACCTTCGCACCGCAATTCTCGCCTGGCTATTCGCCAAGTCCAGCGGCCGGGATTTCCTGCTGCGCGTCGAGGATCTGGACCGCGCCCGCTCCGGTGCCGAGGCCGAGCAGCTCCGCGACCTGCAGGCCGTCGGCGTCAGGTGGGACGCCGCCGTCGTACGCCAGACGGAGCGGGCGGAACTGTACGAAGCCGCGATTGCGCGCCTCACGGCTGACGGCCGCACCTACGAGTGCTTCTGCACGCGGCGGGAGATCCAGGAAGCGCCGTCCGCACCGCACGCCCCGCAGGGCGCTTATCCGGGGACGTGCCGGCGACTTTCGCACGCCGAACGCGAGATCCGGCATGCGACGCGTCCGGCTTCCATCCGCTTGCGCTCAGAGGTTTCGGAGTGGGCTGTTGAGGACCAGTTGCACGGCACCTACCTGGGAGTGGTGGATGACTTTGTGCTTCGCCGGAACGACGGCGTCACGGCCTACAACCTCGCGGTAGTTGTTGACGATGCTGCCCAAGGAATTGACCAGGTGGTGCGCGGCGATGACCTCCTCCCGTCCACCCCGCGGCAGGCCTACTTGGCGACGCTGCTGGGGCTGCAGGTCCCTGAATATGCCCACGTTCCGCTGGTGGTGAATCACGACGGCGTCAGGCTGGCAAAGCGCGACGGTGCCGTGACGCTGGGCGACCTCGCCGCCGTCGGAATTCCCGCCCAACGCGTGCGTGACCTGATCCTTGAGTCCCTGGATTTGCCTGCCGGAAGCGTCCAGGATGCGCTCCAGCACTTCACCCCGCAAAATGTGCCAAAAACGCCTTGGGTGTGGAAAACTCCCCAGGCCTGAATCGACCGCCGCGTAGGCTGTCTGAATGCAGTCACAGCTGATCGCCCCAGGTTTCGAACCCGTCGCCGAGCTCTTTGGCCGTTTTCTCGAGCAGGATCCTGACTATTCTGCGCAAGTGGCGGCGTACCATCGCGGCGTCAAGGTGCTGGACCTCAGCGGCGGCCCGCGCATCCGCCCTGATTCCGTCACGGGCGTCTTCTCGTGTTCCAAAGGCATGGCCGGCCTGGTCATCGCGTTGCTCGTCCAGGACGGCCAGTTGGATCTTGAAGCCGAAGTGGTCAAGTACTGGCCTGAATTCGGCGCTGAGGGCAAGTCCTCAGTGACGGTGGCGCAGCTACTTTCGCATCAGGCCGGGCTCCTTGGACTGGAAGGTGGCCTGACCCTCCACGAGGTCAACAACTCAGAGCTCGCAGCCGCCAAGCTCGCACAGCTTCCGCCGCTGTGGAAGCCCGGCGCGGCATTCGGATATCACGCGCTGACCATTGGCATCTTCATGGAAGAGCTGTGCCGGCGCATCACCGGTTCCACGCTGCAGGAAGTCTTCGAGCAGCGGATCCGTGCCGCGACCGGCGCTCACTTCTACCTTGGCCTGCCCGATTCCGAGGAGGCCCGCTTTGAGCCTTTCCGTTGGGCGGCCGACCCGTCGTGGCCATGGGTGGACCCGGCCAGTCACTTCGGCCTGGCTGCCAACTCGGCAGTCGGTGACATCCTGGACCTGCCCAACATCCGTGAAGTCAGGGCCGCGGGGCTGAGCTCGGCGGCCGGCGTGGCCAGCGCGGAAGGCATGGCGAGGATCTATGCTGCGGCGCTGACCGGGCTGGAAGGCGAAGTCGCCACGCCGCCTCTCCTGACAGAGGAGACCATCCGGACAGTCTCCGCTGAACAGGTCTTCGGGATCGACCGCGTTTTTGGCGAGACCGGCTGCTTCGGCACCGTTTTCATGAAATCCCACACGCGGATGCCGTTCGGCAGCTACCGTGCGTTCGGGCACGACGGCGCCAGCGCATCTTTGGGGTTCGCGGACCCTGTGTATGAACTCGGCTTTGGGTACGTGCCGCAGACGGCCGAGCCCGGGGGAGTGGGCTGCCGCAACTTCCAGCTGAGCTCAGCGGTGCGGGAAGTCATTGGCGGGATCGAGGCTTAGTTGACTTGCGCGGCCTGGACTCCGGCCGTCATTCCTGCCCATAAAGTGTCCGTGGTGGCAATGACCACGTCTTCCACTGAATTTCCGTCCAACTGCCCGCCAGCCGCGAGAAGGGCTGTGCCATGGAGGCTGACGAAGCACACCATAGCCAGTGTCTCGGGGTTGCCGGGAGCCAGGACGCCGGCCTCCTGCGCTTCAGCGATCATGGCCTGGGCGAGGTGTATGCCTTGGGCGCCGGTGCTTCGAAGTTCATCGCTGGAATCGGGGTGGTGCTTGGTGGAGTACATCACCGTCAGCAGTGCGGGGTGCTCAACGGCGAAGTCGACGTACGCCTTCCCAACGCTGACGAAACGTCCCCGGAGGTTTTCATAGGACTGGGCGGCATCCCGAATGCGGCGGTTCATCGACTCAAAGCCGGCCATGGCCACGGCGTCGATCAGGGCCTGCTTGTCGCGGAAGTGTTTGGCCGGGGCTCCGTGGCTGACGTTCACGTCGCGGGCCAGCTGCCGCAGGGAGAGTCCGTCCACGCCAGCTTCTTCGATGGTTTCCATGGCACGCTCCAAAAGTGCTTCCCGGAGTTTGCCGTGGTGGTAGGGCTGGTCAGTCATGGGTCAAGTCTAGGCCAATGTAGTCATTGACAACAATGTAGACACTGCCTACCATGTAGACAGCGACTACATTAGTCTTCGACTCAACCGACGGGATCCAGCCATGACCATGACCTACGCAGGTACCACCGCACTCATCACCGGTGCCAGCTCCGGACTCGGCGCCGAATTCGCCGGGCAATTTGCTGCCCGGGGTTCCAACCTCGTCCTAGTGGCCAGGCGCGCAGACCGTCTTGAGGAGTTGGCCCAGGACCTGCGCTCCCGGCACGGTATCACCGTCGCTGTGCTCCCCATGGACCTCGGCCGGGCCGGTGCCGGACGCGAGCTCTTCAGCGAACTGTCCGGGCGGGGAATCACGGTGGACACCTTGATTAACAACGCGGGATTCGGAACCCATGGTCCGTTGGTGGAGGAAGACCCGGACACCATTGCCTCTGAGATCTCGCTGAATGTGGCCGCCCTCGTGGATATTACCCGTGCATTCCTGCCAGATCTGCTCGCCTCCGGAAAGGGTGCGCTGGTGAATGTCGCCAGCACCGCGGCTTTCCAACCCATTCCCGGCATGGCCGTGTACGGCGCCACCAAGGCCTTCGTCCTGAGCTTCACCGAAGCCGTGGCCCACGAAACTAAAAACTCCGGTCTCAACGTCCTGGCCCTTTGCCCGGGTGCCACGCGCACCGAGTTCTTCGACGTCCTTGGCGGCGACTCAGCCGCCGCGGGCAAGATGCAGACCTCTGCGCAAGTTGTGGGAACAGCGCTCAAGGCGTTGGATCGCAAGGACACCCCCGGCAGCGTGGTCTCCGGTTGGGTCAACCGCGTTGCGGCAGGTTTCGCTCAGCGTTTGCCCAGGGCCATCACCGTTGCCATTGCAGCCCGCGCAGTTCAAGACTGGTAGAGCGGGCAGAGCCGGAGGCCGGGTAGCTCGGTGTTTCGGGGCCCGAACAGCGGATAGCCTGAAGGGAAGGACCGATCCCCGTCGGTCCCTCTTCAAGCCGGAGGCCAGCATGACCGAACCACGCTTTACCGTAGAGACAGCCCAGGTTTTGGCCGAGGTGGCTCACAACCGGCAGAAGGACAAGCTCAAACGGCCGTATCGGGAGCACGTTCTGGCCGTGGGCGACGCGCTCGCCGACTTCGATGAAGATATCCAGATCGCCGGATACCTTCATGACATCGCCGAAGACACCCCTATCACCCGGCAGGCCCTGCTCGAAATGGGGGTGTCCGAGCGTGCGGTAGACATCATCGAACGTGTCACCCGCCGCTTCCACGAGGACCCGGATGATTACGACGCCGGTATCCGTTTCGTAGCGGAGGACCACGACGCAACGTTGGTGAAGATCGCGGACAACGCCCACAACTCCCTGCCCGAGAGGGTCAAAGCGCTTGCGGAAAAGTGGCCGGACAAGCCTCCGGTAACCCGCTACGCCGATGCCCGCCCTGTGCTGTACGCGGCCGTTCCACGCGAAGAGGTCCGGATGATTCTGGAGCGCATCAACCCGTACTTGCTGAAGGAACTGGACGAGATCGTCCCCGAGTAACCCCAAATCCACCCGTTGTGGGGCCTACTCTGCATGGTTTCGAGGCGATATTGCGTGCAGAGCGGGCCTCGCAACACAAGCGGGGTGTGTTGTGGGGCCTACTCTGCATGGTTTCGAGGCGATATTGCGTGCAGAGCGGGCCTCGCAACGCACCGGAATGCCCTAGCCAGCGGCGGATTCGAGCCGACGGAGTGCTGCCGCCCTGCCTTTGTGCCCACGCCGTTCGTCGTACCCAATGGACAGGCCCAGCACCAGCATCATTGCCAGCATGCAGATGGGCACGGATGCACCGGCCGCGGCCAGGGCAATACTGGACGCCAGACCCAGGACCACCAGCGCGGAACTCCAGATGAGGTCGCGATCCGGACCCAGCATGATGCAGTAAAGGGTGGTGAGTGAGGCCTTGAAGAGGATCACCGGGATGGCGATGGAGGCCACGGCAGCAGCCGCCGGGATGTGTGTCTCGTGATCAATGAAGTACGCAGCGACGTGGAGTCCCGCGCCTGTAGCCGCAATGGCTGCGAAGACCGGCATGTGCCCATAGCCAAACACCCATGAGCGATGCCGCTGGACGTGAAGTGCAGGGCCTGAGGGCAGGATGAAGTAGATCCACCACATGGCGAAGGCCAGCCCGGTTCCACTCAAGCCCACCAAGGCGGCGTCCATGGACCAACTGTGTGTGGCAACGATTGCCCGCAGGGTTTCAATAGCGCCAATCAAACATTCACCCAGGGCGATGATGGCAAGCAGGCCGTATCTTTCAGCAATGTGGTGAGCATGCCAGGGCGTACGGATCTTGCGTTCTGCGAAGTACGGGGTCGCCATCTCCAGGACAAACAAAGGGGCCGCCAGGAGGAACGTGGTGAGCACATCCGTCTCAATCACCAAGGCGATGACCCAGCCAACTTGCACGATTGCCAGGTACTTCGCGTAACGGAGGCATGTCTCGCGGCGTTCCGGGTCTTGGCGGGCAGCGCGCAGCCACTGGAAGATCAAAGCTACGCGCATGATGATGTAACCGATGAGGATGGCCACGTTGTTGACATGATCCCCTTCCACAATCGAGTGGAACATCGGCTCAATGCCCATGGCCAGGATGAGGACGCCAACCATCTGGATCATGGTGACCACCCTGAACACCCAGTCATCGGTGTCGTAGGCGCTGGCGAACCACGTGAAGTTGATCCAAGCCCAGATCACCGCGAACATAGCGAAGCTAAAGCCCAAAAGGCCCGCCCCGAAATGCGCTTCGGCCACCGCGTGCGCGAACTGGCTGCCGGCAACACCGAAGGCAATAACAAAGGTCAGGTCGAAGAACAGCTCAAGCGGGGTGGCGGTGCGGTGTTTTTCGTGGGGATCGCGGCCGCCCATGCGGGAGAGCGCATGGCGATGGGGATTCGAGGACATGGCTCAAAGATTACCGCCACCCATGGGCCCCTCGCCGAGATCGCTGGAATGCGTCCAGATCGCCGGATAGACCCGGCGATCTCACACCATTCCGGCGGCCCGGCAGCGTTCCGGCGATCTCGCCGGCAGAAACCTACACCCGCCCCAGCACGTCGATGTCTTCCAGGAAGTCCTGATGCACCTCGGGGCTCACGGTGGTCCGGGTATCCGCAATCGCGTCGAGGTAGTCCTGCGTCTCGGGTCCCTTGCGCCCGGTGGACCCGGCCCCGGACGCAAGGCCGGCTGAACCGCCCGAGGCAGCATCGTCGTCGTACACTGCTTTTTCCAAAGCCCGCTGGGAGGCGCTGCGGGCAGCGAACTCGATGTCCGCCGGTGAGAAGCCTTCGGTTCGTTCCACCAGCTGGGCAATATCGACTGAGTCCACCACGGTTGTGGGGATGAACCGCTGCCACATGGCCTCGCGGGCATGGACGTCCGGGAGACCGATGGGAATGACGTAATCGAACCGGCCGTGGCGCAGGAACGCGGTGTCCAGGGCGCGGATGAAGTTGGTAGCGCACACCAGCAGCCGGCCGGGTTGTTCGCGGAAAGCCGGGATGATTTTGAGGAGTTCGTTGGTGACGCCCTGCAGCGGGGACGGCGGGTCACCGGCCCGCTGCGACGCGATCTCCTCCACTTCGTCGATGAACACCACGGCGTGTTCCAGTTCGGCAATTTCCAGGAACGTCTCGCGCAGAGCACCGGCCAGGCCCTTGGGATCGGAGGCGAGGCGGGACGGGAACACCTCCACAAACGGCCACTCAAGCCGGGACGCAATGGCTTTTGCGAACGTGGTTTTGCCGGTGCCTGGAGGACCGAAAAGTACCACGGCCCGGGGCGGAACAACGCCGTATTCATCGGCCAGATCAGCCTCAGCCAATGGCAGAACCAGTCGGCGTTCCAGGAGTTCCTTCTCTCGGCGCATGCCGGCCACATTCTCCCAGAGATCCCGGGCAAGGATGCGCCCGCCCAAGAGCCCCAATGCCCCGAGTTCCTGCCGCTGCACGGGGATGGTCCGCTCGAAGTAGCGCAGGTTCTTCTTCACCACAAAGCCGCGGCCCAGGAATGCTTCCACCCGCGTTTCCGTTTCCGGCATCAGCGCGGAGAGTTTGTTGAGCCCGTGCGGGGCCATGCGGTTCTCGACGGCGGAGAGCAGTGAGGTGCCGATCCCGCGTCCGCGGAACTCCGTCAGCGTTGCCAGGAAAACGATCCAGCCTTGGTCGTGGGCCGCGCGTCCGACGGCGGCTCCCACCACCTGTTCACCCTGCACCGCCACCACGGCATGGTCTTTTTCGCAGGACGCCAGAACCTCGGACAGTGCGTATACGGGTTCCACGCCGTCGGCTTTGAGTGACTCCCAGAGGTGCAGGATGCCGTCCAAATCGGACGAGTGGAAGTCCCTGATGCGCCAGTTGCTCATGGCTGTATCTCCTGAGTCTGCTAAGTGAGTCGCCGTTGATCTCTTGGAGTTGAGCATAGGCGAATCACCGCTGCCGGAGGTTGCGGGCCCGTTGCGTTACGAAGCAACGCGCGACGGCGGCCTGTCGGCGCGCGCGTTCGCTCCGGCGTCGTACCTCCCACCTAAGATGAGCGCAACCGCAGTCCCTGCATGCCGCCGTCCACCGCCAGGGAGGTTCCCGACGTCGATCCGGACAGCGGGCTCGCCAGGTAAGCGACGGCACCGGCCACCTCGGCAGGGTCCACCATCCGGCCGTGCGGTTGGCGGGCGTTGAGGGCGGCCCGCTCACCGGCGGGGTCAGCGGCTGAATCGAGCAACCGGCCAACCCACGGGGTGTCTACGGTGCCGGGGTTCACACAGTTCACGCGGATGCCCTCCCGGACGTGATCCGCGGCCATGGCGAGCGTCAGCGACAAGACGGCGCCCTTCGACGCCGAGTACAGGGCACGCTGCGGGAGTCCGGCGGTGGCGGCGATGGAACAGGTGTTCACGATCGCAGCCGCCGGGGATTCGCGCAGATACGGCAGGGCTGCCCTGGTGACGCGCGCGATTCCCACCACGTTGACGTTGAGGACACGCAGCCACTCGTCGTCGTCATTCGCGGCAATGTCACCTTGCGCGCCGATGCCGGCGTTGTTGATCACGATGTCCAGGCGGCCGAACTGCTGTACAACGCGCTCGACGGCGGCACGCACCGAGCCGTCGTCGGCGACGTTGCACTGCACTCCAAAGTGCGGGCTGGTTTCGGGGGCCAGGTCCAGGACCGCCACCTGCGCGCCCCCTGCCGCCAGGCGGTCCGCGATGGCTGCCCCGATGCCCGAGGCGCCGCCGGTTACGAGTGCTGTGAGGCCTTCGAAGTCGTTGCCCACCGAGGTTGCCACGGCGTTAGGCGTAGATGTGGGCGGTCGCACCGGACTGCGCGCCGGCCTGCGCACGGAAATACTCCTGGCGCTGGCGTCCAAGTCCTTCAATTTCCAGTTCCACCGCGTCGCCGGGCTGGATGAAGGGGAAACGGCCGGACAGTGCCACACCCTCCGGCGTGCCCGTGATGATCACGTCGCCCGGTTCCAGGACCATGTACTGGCTGAGGTGGTGCACGATCGTTGCGGGGTGGAAGATCATGTCCGAGGTACTGGAATCCTGGCGGGCCTCGCCGTTGACCAGGGTCTGCAGGCGGAGGTTGCCGGCATTGATGTCCGAGGCTGGAACCAGCCACGGGCCCAGGGGAGTGGAGCCGGGAAGGGATTTGCCTTTGGTCCACTGTCCTGCGGCGCCGGGGATTTGGTAGTCGCGCTCCGAGAGGTCGTTGGCCACGGCGTAGCCGGCGATGCATGCTTCGGCGTCGGATAGGGAGGAAAGGTATGACGCTTCCTTGCCGATCACGATTGCCAGTTCCACTTCCCAGTCGTACTTTTCCGACGACGGCGGGATGGGGGCGGCGTCGAACGGCCCGGCGATGGTGTTGGTGGGCTTGAGGAAAACTACGGGAACCTCGGGCGGCGTAGCACCGGATTCGGCAGCATGCGCGGTGTAATTGAGGCCGATGGCGACGACGGCGCCCGGGCGGGCAATGGGTGCACCGATGCGCAGGCCCTCCGCTGAGATCTCGGGAAGTTCCCCATTGTTCAGGGCTTCGCGGGTGCGTTCGATGCCGTCCGAGGCGAGGAAACCGCCGTCGATGTCTTGGGTCAGGGCCGTAAGGCTGAAGTACTTTTCAACACCGGCGGCGTCCTGGGCGATGACGGCCGGTTGTTCGTTTCCGGCCGTACCCAGCCTGGCGAATTTCAAGGTCATGGCTTCCTCCGTGCGTTCGGGACTAACATCCGAACTCTAGTGTGGTGTTGTTACCCATAATACGGAAATGTGACCCATTGACAAGGTATACATCCGATGTTTAGTGTCGGGTAAAGGTAGAGCAACGCACCTCAGGAGCCGTATGAGCACCATCACCGCAGTGGATACGTTCGATGTCCGCTTCCCAACGTCCTTGGAACTTGATGGTTCCGATGCCATGAATCCGGACCCGGACTATTCAGCGGCGTACCTCATCATCCGCACGGATGCCGGGGATGGGCACGAGGGCCACGGGTTTGTGTTCACGATTGGGCGCGGGAACGAGGTTGAAACGGCGGCGCTTGATGCCCTCCGCGGGCACATCCTCGGCCGGTCAGTTGAAGAGCTGCTCGCTGACATGGGCGCCACCTGGAAACTGTTGGCCCATGATTCCCAACTCAGGTGGCTGGGGCCGGAGAAGGGCGTTATGCACATGGCTATCGGTGCGGTGGTCAATGCTCTGTGGGACCTGAAAGCCAAACGTGCAGGTCTGCCCCTGTGGGAGTTGCTCGCAGGTATGACGCCCGAAGAACTCGTAGCGCTCGTGGACTTCCGGTACCTCACGGACGCGCTCACTCCGGACGAGGCGCTGAGCATACTTCGCGCCGCCGAACCCGGACGCGAAGCCCGCAAAGCGGCACTTCGCGCTGAGGGTTACCCCGCGTACACCACGACGCCGGGTTGGCTGGGTTACAGCGACGAGAAACTGACGCGGCTGGCCAAGGAAGCCGTGGCTGACGGATTCGCCCAGATCAAGTTGAAGGTGGGCGCCTCCTTGGAGGACGACATCCGCCGCGTGAGGACTGCGCGCGCTGCTGTGGGCCCCGACATCAAGATCGCCGTGGACGCCAACCAGCGTTGGGACGTGCAGGAAGCCATCGACTGGATGGCCCACCTCGCTCCCTACGACATCGCCTGGATTGAGGAGCCCACCAGCCCGGACGACATCCTGGGCCACGCTGCAATCTCCCGTGGAGTTGCGCCCATCCCCGTTGCCACCGGTGAACATGTCCAGAACCGTGTGGTGTTCAAACAGATGCTTCAGGCAGGGTCACTTCAGGTCCTGCAGATTGACGCCGCCAGGGTAGCGGGCGTGAACGAGAACATCGCGATACTACTTCTTGCTGCCAAGTTCGGTGTGCCGGTATGTCCGCACGCCGGCGGGGTTGGCCTTTGCGAAGCCGTGCAGCACCTGTCCATGTTCGACTTCGTAGCTGTCTCCGGTACCAGGGAGAACAGGACCATCGAGTTCGTGGACCACCTCCATGAACACTTCATCACTCCCGTGGTGGTCCACGACGGCGCCTACTGGCCGCCGTCGAACCCCGGGGCCGGAAACGAAATGCTCCGTGAAACACTGGCCGCTTACAGTTTTCCGAACGGCCCCATCTGGAAGGAATCCCGTTGATTCAGCACGCACCTTGGTTTGAAGAGGCACGCTTTGGGATGTTCGTGCACTGGGGCATCTACGCCCTGCCTGCCCGGCACGAGTGGGTGATGAACCAGGAAGAAATCACAGTGGAGGAGTACTCAAAGTATTTCCAACGCTTCGACCCGGACCTCTACGATCCCAGGGAATGGGCCCGCGCCGCCCGGAATGCGGGGATGAAGTACGTGGTCCTCACCACCAAGCACCATGACGGCTTCTGCCTGTGGGACTCAGCCTTGACTGATTACAAAGCCACCAACACGCCGGCCGGCCGCGACCTGATCACACCGTATGTGGAAGCACTCAAGGCTGAGGGGCTGAAGGTCGGCTTCTACCACTCGCTCGTTGACTGGCACCACCCCGACTTCACCGTTGACGGGGTACACCCGCAACGCAACGCTGCCGACGTCGAAAGCTTGAACGCCGGGCGCGACATGGCCCGCTACCGCGAGTACCTGCACGGCCAGGTGCGTGAACTCCTGAGCAACTACGGAACCATCGATTACCTGTTCTTCGACTTCTCCTACACAGGTGGACATGAAGAGGAATTCTGGGGCGGCAAGGGGCGAAAGGATTGGGATTCTGAGGCGTTGCTCGCCATGGTGCGGGAGCTGCAACCCGGCATTATTGTCAACGACCGGCTGGAAATCCCGGGAGACTTCGTCACGCCGGAACAGTACCAGCCCGCCGGCCCCATGATGCTCGACGGCGAACCGGTCACCTGGGAGGCATGCCAGACACTGAACGGAAGCTGGGGCTACGACAGGGACAACCTGAACTATAAATCCGTGGACCTGCTCATCCGCATGCTGGTAGACGGTGTTTCCAAGGGCGGCAACTTGCTGCTCAACGTCGGCCCTACCGGAAGGGGAAACCTCGATCCTCGGGCCCTGGCATCCTTGGAAGGCATTGGCGGCTGGATGAAGCTGCACTCGCGCGCCATCTACGGGGCGGGGGCCTCGCAGTTCACGGCCCCGGCAGATACGCGATACACGCAGCGCGGTGACAGGCTTTACGTCCACCTGTTCGCTTGGCCGTTCGAGTACGTCCACCTCCCGGACCTTGCCGGGAAGGTCGAGTACGCGCAGTTGCTGAACGACGCCTCCGAGGTGTTCCTCAAAGAAGTAAACCCCGGACAGCAGGCCATGAACATGACCCAGGGAGGCCAACCGCCAGGGACATTGACCATCAAGCTGCCAGTGCAGCGGCCGGACGTCGCCGTACCTGTGGTGGAACTCTTCCTGAAACCGTCGGCTGCAGAGCCGGAGGCCGTGAATGGTTGAGAGCATCGCCCTCCACACACGGCTCAAACCAGGGACGGAAGAGGCGTACGCTGACGCCCACTCGCACATTCCCCCTGAGCTGGTGGCGGCACTCAAGGAAGCCGGTGTGCGGAACTGGCGTATCTGGCGCAGCGGGCTCGACCTCTTCCACGTAGTGGACGTCGACAACTATCAAGAAATGCGGCATGCGCTCGCCCACCACCCGGCCAATGTGCCATGGCAGGCCCGAATGGCTGAACTCTTAGAGGTCCACGACGATTACTCAGGGGCGGATACGGGTATCCAAAGGGTATGGGAACTGCCATGAACTCACTCGATCTGCGAAAACTGGGCAAACTGGGCTTCGGCGGGGCGGGCATCGGTAACCTCTACCGGGCCATCCCCGACGGAGAGGCGCTCGCAACCGTCCTGGCAGCCTGGGACGCCGGCATCCGCTACTTCGACACCGCGCCCCACTACGGACTGGGCCTCTCCGAGCAGAGACTGGGTGCTGTTCTTAGGGACAAGCCCCGCAACGAATTTGTCATCTCCACCAAGGTTGGCCGGCTCTTGGAGCCCAACACACGTGGGGGCCAGGACCCCGAAGGCTTCGACGTCCAAGCCACCACCCGGCGTGTGTGGGACTTCTCCGAAAAGGGCGTCCGCCGCAGCATCGAAGACTCCCTGGAACGGCTCGGCCTGGACCACGTGGACATCGCATACCTGCACGATCCCGACGTCCACGATCTCCAGGCCGGAATCACCCAAGCGCTCCCGGCCCTGGAGAAACTCCGCTCCGAGGGTATGGTCCGGGCGATCGGAGTGGGCATCAACTCTGCCGAAGCGGCGTTGGAGTGCGTCGAAGCCGCGGACCTGGACCTTGTGATGCTCGCCGGCAGGTACACCCTGCTTGAGCAGCCCCGCGTCCCGCTACTTGAACGCTGTGCCGAGCGCAGCACCGGCGTCGTCAGCGTTGGTGCCTACAACTCGGGCCTCCTGGCCCGGCCCGAAGTCCCCGAGGACGCCCACTACAACTACAGTCAGGCACCACCGGATGTGCTGGAACGGGCGCGTGCGCTCGCAGCCGTTTGCCGCAATTTCGGCGTGGAACTTCCGACGGCGGCACTCCAGTTTCCGCTGCGGCACCCGGCAGTGGTGAACGTGACAGCCGGGGCGACTTCTCCTGAACAAGTCTCCATCAACGCTGCCCGTATGGAGGCGACCGTGCCGGACGAGCTGTGGGAGGCTTTGGAGGGCGTTGGGCGGTGATTGATTCGCACCTGCATTTGTGGACCCTGGACACCTTCGTCACCGGCGGTGCGCGCCACTATCCGTGGCTGGGCCCGCAGTATGGTGAACTCTTCCGCAGCTTCGGCGAAGATGAGGCGCGCCAGACGTTGGACGCTGCCGGAGTCAGGGGAGCCGTGCTGGTGCAGGCCGACGATTCCGTTGCCGATACCGAAAGCATGTTGGCCGTCGCCGCGAGGAATCCCTGGGTGTTCGGAGTGGTGGGCTGGATCAGGTTGGACGCGCCGGCTGACGCCGCTGAGCAGTTGGATCGATTCACGGCTCAAGCGGTTTTCAGGGGAGTGCGGCATCTGGTGCATGACGATCCCCGGGATGATTTCCTGGATCTTCCGCCTGTTCGGGAGTCGCTGGCGCTGGTGGCGCGGCGCGGCCTCACCTTGGACATCCCCGATGCTTTTCCACGGCACCTCGGTTCTGCGGTTCGGCTCGCCCGTGAGATGCCGGAACTGACCGTTGTGCTGGATCATTTGGGTAAGCCGCCGCTGGCTGATCCTTCGCTCATGGACCTGTGGCGCGCAGACTTCCTGGCGCTGGGACGGGAGCCGAACACAGTGGCCAAACTTTCCGGCTTACATTTGCCCGGAGTCGACTACACCGCGGATGCGTTGCGGCCGCTGTTTGAAACAGCATTGGAGGCATTCGGGCCGGGGCGTTTGATGATTGGCGGTGACTGGCCAGTGAGTACTGTGGGTGCACCGTACGGCCGGACGCTGGATGTCTTGCTGGAACTGGTGTCTTCCTTGAGTCCCTCGGAGCAGGACCTTGTGCTGGAGGAGACGGCGGTGCGGACCTACGGCTTGGCGGTCACCCCTTTGCCGGACAATTAGAGCGCCTGCCGCAACCAGTTCTCTACGCCGCTGATATGCACGGTGACCAGGGCCCGCACCAGTTCAGCGTCGCCGCGTTCCAAGGCGTCAGCAATTGCGTGGTGCTCCGCCAAGGTGTGCGCCACAGCTTTTTCCTGCGTCAGTCCGCGCCAGATCCGGGCCCGCACGGTGCTGCTGGACAGTGCTTCCAAGAGGCTCCCGAGGTAGTCGTTTCCCGCGGCCTCGGTAATGATGCTGTGAAATTGCAGGTCATGCGCGACGAGTTCCTCAACGTCCGTGTTCTCGTCGATGCCGTCCATGGTGCTTCGCAGGGCTTGCAGCTCGGCCGGCGTGATTTTAGCGGCCGCCAGGTGTGCGGTTGCGGGCTCCAGGATTCGTCGGACCTCAAAGAGTTCCAGGATGGACCGGTCCTGGTGCAGGTCAACGACGAACCCAACGGCTTCGTTGAGCAGCTTCGCGTCGAGGCTTGTCACGTAGGTGCCATCGCCGCGGCGAACATCCAGCACACGGATCAGCTCCAGAGCCTTCACAGCCTCACGCAATGAACTCCTTGAAAGGCCGAGCCGTTCGCTCAGTTCTTTTTCCGGCGGGAGTCGGTCGCCGGCCTTGAGTTCGCCGCGGATCAGCATGTCTTTGATCTTGCTGATCGCCTCGTCTGTGACAGCCATGGACCAATAGTAGCCACGAATGATCGGATGTCTGTGTCCGCCCCCTTCTCAGTTGGGTGCGTTAACGTACGACGGCGGCACCTGGGTTCCGATTGGTACGGAACCCGGGTGCCGCCGTCGTGAACTAGCGGTAGTTGCCTGTTACTTGTCGCCGCCGGGAAGAGGGCGGTTGGCGATGACGGGGGCGCTGCCCGTGTAGCCGTCACGGGTGGCAGCAAGCTCATGGATTTGCTTGCGGCACAGGAACCAGCCCCAGACCATGAGTCCGCAGGCAATCGCGGTGACCAGCATGGTCAATGGGGACTCGATGAAGACCATGATCAGCACAGCTGCCAGGAAGATCAAAGACAACCAGCCGGTGTAGGGGGCACCAAACATCCGGAAGGACGGGCGCTTGAGCCACCCCTTGTCGGCCCATCGTTTGAGCTGCATCTGGCACAGGACGATGGTGGCCCACGTGACGATGATGCCCACGGATGCGACGTTGAGGACGATCTCGAAAGCATCGGACGGGACCAGGTAGTTCAGAGGAACGCCGAGCAGGGAAACGCCGGCCGTGATGGCGATGCCGCCGTACGGGACGCCAGCCTTATTCATGCGCTGGGCGAACTTCGGGGCCGAACCGGCCACGGACATGGAGCGGAGGATGCGGCCCGTGGAGTAAAGCCCGGCGTTCAGTGAGGACAAGGCTGCGGTGAGCACCACGAGGTTCATAATGACGTCCACGCCCTCAACGCCAATGGAGCCGAAGAACGTCACGAAGGGGCTGACGCCCTTCTCGTAAGCGGTGAACGGGAGCAACAGGGCCAGGAGGATGACGGAACCAACGTAGAAGAGGGCGATGCGGATGACCACGGAGTTGATGGCCTTGGGCATGATCTTTTCCGGGTTGGCAGTTTCGCCGGCTGCAGTGCCGATGAGCTCAATCGATGCGTAGGCGAACAGCACACCCTGCATGAGGATGATCATGGGAAGGACGCCGTTGGGGAAGACGCCGCCGTTGTCTGCGATGAGGCTGAAGCCGACTTCCTGGCCTTCCACGGGTGTGCCGAAGATGACGAAGTAGGTGCCCACCAGGAGGAAGGCCACCAGTGCTGCCACCTTGATCAGCGCGAACCAGAACTCCATTTCGCCGAAGACCTTCACGGACACCAGGTTGAGGCAAAGGACTACCACCAGGGCAATCAGCGCCCAGGCCCATTGCGGAACAGCGCCAATCCAGGCGACGTATTTTCCGAAGAAGTTCATGTACAGCGCCGCGGCGGTGATGTCCACGATGGTGGTGGTGGCCCAGTTGATCCAGTAGAACCACCCTGAAACGAAGGCGGCCTTCTCGCCGTAGAACTCACGGGCGTAGGAAACGAAGGAACCCGACGACGGGCGGTGCAGAACCAGTTCACCGAGTGCGCGGAGGATCAGGAAAGCGAAGAAACCACAGATTGCGTACGCGATGACAAGGGAAGGGCCAGCTGCGTTGAGTCGGCCGCCGGCACCCAGGAACAGCCCGGTGCCGATCGCGCCGCCGATCGCGATCATCTGGATCTGGCGGGGCTTGAGGTCCTTGTGGTAGCCGGAGTCCTCCTGGTGGAGGGCTTTCTCGCTGGCGTGCGCTTGGGCCGGGACCGTGTGGTCCGTGATGGGGTTGGTCATTGGAATCCTTAGGGGTGTCCTGTTGGGGGTGTCCTGGGCGCGCCCGGAGAGGGATTCGGGCACGCAGAACAAAGCCTCGTGGGGGTATGCCTCATGGGGCGGGACGGCTGGTCGGAGCGCTTACAGGCCAGTTTCGGCCTATTTGCTGAGATTTGCCAGACGCTCGGGGCTCAGCAGTTCCTCCAGCTGGGCAGCGGTCAGGAGACCGTGCTCCAACACGAGTTCTGCAACGCCCTTGCCCGTTGCCAACGCTTCCTGGGCGATAGCGGTGGCGGAGGCGTAGCCGATATGGGGGTTCAATGCCGTGACGAGACCGATCGACTGCTCCACGGTAAGCCGTAGCCGTTCGGTGTTTGCAGTGATGCCCCGGACGCAGCGCGCCGTAAGGGTGCGGCACGCTGCTTCCAGGTGGGAGATGCTCTTGTGCAGGCTGTGCACAATGATCGGTTCGAAGGCGTTCAGCTGGAGCTGGCCGGCCTCCGCGGCCATGGTGACTGTGACATCGTTGCCGATGACCTCATACGCCACCTGGCTGACCACTTCCGGGATCACCGGATTGATCTTGCCGGGCATGATCGACGAACCGGACTGCACGGCCGGAAGGTTGATCTCGCCCAAACCCGCACGCGGTCCGGAAGACAGCAAGCGGAGGTCGTTACAAATCTTGGAGAGTTTCACGGCCACGCGCTTCAGCACGCCGGACAGGTGGACGAACGCACCCACGTCCTGCGTGGCCTCAATGAGGTCAGCAGCAGTAATGAGGGGAAGGCCAGTGATGTCGGCCAGATGGCGGCACGCGGCATCCGCGTAACCGGCCGGGGCATTCAACCCCGTGCCGATTGCCGTGGCACCGAGGTTGATCTCGTGGATCAGCATGTGGGATTCGTCCAGGCGCGCCCGGTCCTCGCCGATGGTCACGGCGTACCCGCCGAACTCCTGGCCAAGTGTCATGGGAACCGCGTCCTGCAACTGCGTGCGACCCATCTTCACCACGGTCCGGAACTCCCGGCCCTTCTCGGCGAAGGCCAACTCGAGTTCCTCGAGGGCCTCCAGGAGTTCCTTCACGGAGAAGATCGTGGCGAGGTTCACGGCCGTCGGGTAAACGTCGTTGGTGGACTGGCTCAGGTTCACGTGGTCATTGGGGTGAAGCTTGGAGTACTCGCCCTTGGGGTGGCCCAGGATCTCTAACGCCCGGTTGGCGATGACCTCATTGGCGTTCATGTTGGAACTGGTTCCCGCACCGCCCTGGATCACGTCCACCATGAACTGCTCGTGCAGCATGCCGTCAAGGATGTCCTGGCATGCCTGCTCGATGGCGCCTGCCTTCTCGGCATCCAGCAGGCCAAGCTCATGGTTGGTGCGTGCGGCTGCCTGCTTTACGGCCGCCAGGCCCCTAACCAGGTGCTTGTTGGTGGAGAGGGGTTGCCCGGTGATGGGGAAGTTCTCGATAGCGCGGAGGGTGTGCACGCCCCAGTAGGCATCCGCGGGGACATTGCGGTCGCCCAAAAGGTCGTGTTCGGAACGGAGGGGGATCGCCTGATCGACGGTGGTCATAGCTGTCCTTGGTTTAGTTGCTGAAAATTTGGGCTGCGCGGAGCTCGCCGACCGGAAGGCCGCCGCCCAGCACAGGGGGGCTTTGAAGCGTGTCCAGGCTGCCGCCGTCGACGCCCAACCGGCGAAGAACCTCGACGGTGACGGGCATGCGGGCGCGATCGCCGCCGTCGGAAATCTTCACTGCGACGCCGGTGCCGTCCGGGAGGCCAACCAGCTGGAGGCCTTCAAAACCATCCTTCGCGAGCAAGCCGGGAACGGCCCGCATGAGGGCTGTAACGTCACGGCTCTCACCAGCCACCATCTCCGGGAACCGGCGCATGGCGTGGGCAACCTTGCCCTCGTCTGTGCTTTCATCGGCAGCGGCGAGGCGGCCGTAAGCGCGCGCCATGCCGTGCAGCGAGTGCGCGAAGAGCGGGGTACCACAGCCGTCCGTGCTGACCGCAGCGGCTTCTTCGCCAGTGAGCTCTGTGATGGTGTCGCGGACCAGGACCTGCAAGGGGTGCCCGGGGTGCAAGTAGCCCTCCACAGGCCAGCCGTTGATGACGCAGACGGCGGTCATGGAGGCGTGCTTGCCGGAGCAGTTCTGCGCGAGCTGGGTGGGGCCGTTGCCGGCGCGGAGCCACTCTTCACGTTCAGGGACACCGAAGGGGAGGTCCTGGCTGTTACCCAAGGCCGCCTCGGTGAGGCCGTGCAGCTTCAGGATCTCAACGGCGCCGTCGCGGTGCATCTGCGCGCCGGAGTGGCTGGCCGCCGTAAGGGCCAAGAGGTGCTGGGGGATGTCCAACCCGGCCTTGAGCAAGGCAACAGCCTGTAATGGCTTCAGGCTGGAACGCGGGTACATGGGGGCGGCCGGCTCGCCAGCCTCGACGGCGGTGCTGCCGCCCGCTGTGAGGGCGATCAACGAGCCGTAGTGGATGCTCTCCACCAAGCCGTCACGTGTTACCTCTACGAGCGGGACGTGGTGGGGCGGCTTTATGTTCAGTGCCGCGGCCTGGTGGGCCGGTGCTGCAGGGGCGGGCATAGTGTCCTTCGGATGTGTCATTTGCTGAGGATCGTGTCCAGTGCCACGCTGACGGCCTGCAGATGAGCGGCCATCGCGTTGCTCGCGGCTTCGGAGTCGCCGGCTTCGATTGCGTTGAGTACTGCGACGTGTTCCTCGTCCGAGCGGTGTTGCCGGTCTGCGACGAGGTTCAAGGTTTCGGACTGGTGGGCCAGGGCTTCACGAATGTCCGAGACGACGCTGGCAAACACACGGTTCCCGCTGGCGCGGGCAACGGCTGAATGGAAGCTGGCGTCCAGGTTCACCCACGCTTCGGGATCGTTCTCGGTGAGCATCTCCTGGACGATTTCCTTGAGGTGTTCCAGTTCTTCCTCGGTCCTTCTTTGAGCCGCCAGTCCCGCTGCCGGGATCTCGATGTGAGGACGTGCTTCGTTAAGATCCCGCGCACTGTACTGACCCAAGGTAAGGTCGTTAGCAACCTTGTTGGCCACAATGAACGTGCCCTTGCCGGTCTTGGTCACCGTGAGGCCCAAGGTGTTGCAGGACCTCAAAGCTTCCCTGATGACTGAGCGGCTCACGCCGTACTGGCCTGCCAACGTTGCCTCGGAACTCAGCTTGGTGCCGATATCGAACTGGCCGCCCTCAATGGCGCGGCGGAGTGCCGCAAAGACCGCCTCGGCTGCGGAGATGCGTGAGATGGGCGTATGCCCACCCTGAGGTCCTTGCTGTCCGGCTGTCCGGCTGTCTGACAGGTTCACGCTCTGAATATGGCACGGGTCACAAGGGCGTGTCAACGCTGAAAGAGTCGCTTCACGGTTTGGGGACTTTCTTGTGGACCCCGGCGTCCCCTCGGGGCAACGTGGGATACGTTCTATCTGCGCGTTCGTTTACCATCGGACATTGCCCGTCTCGCTGTTGCGAATGGCAATTTCGAATCCCAGAGCTTGGAAGACGTCCATGAATTTCGATGTCTCCACGGTGGCTTTGCCGGACTCCACATCGATCACGAAGGTTCGCGACACGTTCGCCCGGCGGGCGAGTTCCTTCTGTGACCAGCCACGCTCGTCGCGAAGCTCACGCACCAGCGGACCAGCCTCTCGAACCGTACGCAATTCCACTCCTGTCGCCGTACGGCAACTTTGGAGGATGTCGCCGTACGCCGACTTTAGCTTTTGTTGCCGTATGGCGACAGTGCATCTTCTGCCTCCTTGAAAAGCCCTGGTCCAAATTGACGGACGCCGGGCTGGCAGCAGAGGTTATGACGTGGGCTTGACACAATGAACCATGATCTTCACCAAAAAGTCCCTCACCGAGAACGGGTTCACCGGCTTCCGGCCGATCGACGAACTCGATCTTATGAGGATTCCGCAGGGCCCGGGCATTTTCGTGATCCTCCGCCCCGCGGACTTCGAGCCCTTATTCCTCGGTAAGAGCACTGCAGGCACGTTCAAGAAGAAAGACCCCAATCTCAAGCGTGACGAACTGGAAGCCGAATGGGTGCCCGACGCTTCTGTGCTCTACATCGGCAAAGCCAGCGCCGGGAGCCAAGGTAATCGCGGGCTCCGCAAGCAGATCCAAGAGTTTCTGGACTACGGCCGTGGACGGCCAACCGTCGTTTGGGACGCACGGCTCATCTGGCAACTCCGCGACGCCTTGGACCTGATCATCGCGTGGAAGGAACTCCCGGCTTCCGAGGTCAATGCAGCCGAGGCCGCCTTCCACGCAGGCTTCGTGGCCGCTCATGGGCGCCTGCCGTTCGCCAACCTGGTTCAGGCTCGCCCCAAGAAGTGAAACCCTGCCACCCGCCAACAGCACCACGACGGCGGAACTTGAGATCCGCCGTCGGCCTCCCGCTCGCAGGCCTTACGGCGCATAATGGCAACCATGACGGGCAGTCATCATCCCGCTGCAGGCAAACCGCATGGACCTCGCATCACAGTTGAGGTGCCTGTCCTTCGGGTGGGCGCAGGAGCGTCGGACTACGACGGGCTGAACCGGTTCGTTGAGGCCCTCCGCAAACCGCAGGGCCTGCATATGACGTTGCTCCATGTTGGCATCCTGGATGAACTGGGCCGCGACATTGCTGCCTGGACCAAAGGGTTGTCAGCTCCAGAGAAGACGCTTCCGGAGATCGCCAGTTGGTTGACGGAGTTGCCGGTATTGCAGGGCTTTCTGGGGAAGTCGGACAAACTGATCCCTTTGGGCGGGGGCCGTCTGATGGGGCTCGAAGTCGAAGTGCCTCAAGAAGTGCACGACTATCAGGCACTTTTGGTGCAAGGGCTACACGTACTTTTCGACGACCTGGGCCTGGACAACATCGACGACTTCATCCTCAGCTCGCCCGCCCTTGGTTACAAGTCGCCGCGGTGGTTGCCCCACATCGCTGTTGGCAAAGCCCGCTCACGCCACGAGCCGGAGGTGGAGATAGCTCCCGTGGCTATTGAGTTGGGCGACTCGCAGATCCGGAATCGGAAGGCGCTGCCTTTGCCGTAACGCTGCGAGGCCCATGCCGTGACGTGGGGGCAGTTCTACAGCCGGTAAAATAGCGCGTGTCTCCCGTTTCCGACCTGAGGACTTCAATGCAGCCCCGCACCTTGTTCCGTACCGTTGCTTTTGCCGAGGCCGTGACATGGACGTTGCTGTTGATCGGGCTGTTCCTTAAGTACGTCACGCGCACCACTGAGGTTGGGGTGAGCATTGCCGGAGGCATCCACGGCTTCGTTTTCCTTTGCTACGCTGCGACGGCGGCATTCACGTGGATCAACCAAAAGTGGTCTACCCGAACGGGTCTGCTCGCGATCGGTTCAGCCGTTATCCCCTACGCCACCATCCCAACGGAGAAGTCGCTGGATCGTCGCGGCCTTCTCGACGGCGGCTGGCGCTTGGCCGCTGGCGGCGACGCACCCCGAGGCGGATTTGAGAAAGCCCAGGCCTGGGTTCTCCGGAACCCGATTCTCGCCGTAGTTGTTACTCTCGTCGCCGTGGGGGCCGTCTTTAGCTTCCTGCTGTTCATGGGTCCTCCAGGTACCTGGTTCTCCTAGAGCTTGGCAGGCTAGAAGCATCAGTTCTTAGGAACTGATGCTTCTCTTCACTTAAGGCGAAGGATCCCTGAATTCCTGGGCCGCAACCACCCACTTTGAATCGTGGGTGGTACGCGGCGTCGTCCGTTTACTTGGAAACTGCCCCGGGGCAGCCCCAGGAGTTGGGGTTTTCCTGGCAGGTGTCGGCGACGAGTGCTCTTTCTGTTTTCCAGACGTGGATGGTTTTGGTGGGTGTGGTGATGTCCAGGGTGCCGTTGATGGGTAGTGGTGGGCCGTTGTTGACGGAGTAGGTTCCGGTGAAGCTGGTGGTGACTGCTGCTTGGTAGTTGCCGGTTTCTGTGTAGATGTGGCTGGTGCGGGTCTGGTTGTTGAGCCATTCGGTTTCGGGGATGGAGTAGCCGGCGGCTGGTGTGGGGCCGAGGGTGGTGCCGTCGCCGAAGGTGTAGGTGTAGTTGGTGGGTGTGGCGGTGAGGTGGACTGTTTGGCCGAGGATGGTGAGGTCGAAGGTTTGGTCGTTGGTGGTGGTGTAGAAGTTGGTGGGGCCGCCTTTGAGGGTGTGGGGGAAGGGTTGGGCTTGGAGGTTTCCGGGGTTGACGGGTAGTTGGCGGAAATCGGCAAGGATCCGGGCGGCGATATCTTCCATGACATTTTCGGGCTCGGCGTCATACAAACATGCGGGCTTGCCGTCGACTGGCTGCCAATCAGTGAAGGTCGGATTGGTGATCCCCTTGGGAGCCTTCAACCAAATAACAGGCGAGCCCTTCTCGCCGCCGGATGTAGTAGGCGGGCATTCAAGAGTTAGGCAGCCCATTTCGCGGGAGCCCGGACCGCCAACGCGGCAGCGGAAGTCCGCCTTGTATTGGTATGGATCCTCCCCGGCGGCGTCTGATCCCATGTTTGTGGATGGCACGCCAGTAACTGGATCGATGATGAACTTGGAGCCGACCTCAATTGAGCGATCAGTGAAGCCGGTTCCCGGGCTTGGTGTGTTCGCCGCCCAAGAAGGCGCCGAAGAAAGCGTTGCCGAAACAAGTAGAACGGTGACAGCCACGAAACGGGCAGAGATGGATCTCATCGAATCACGCCGAGATCCGCTGTAGACCAAGAATCATTGGCGAACTTGCCAAAGAAGGCCGCTGCATCATTTATTGCAGCCGTCGGCTCCCTGCCATTAGACCCATCCGGGTTCATATACAGGATCTGGTCTTGCAGCACTTGGACCTTTGCAGGTTGCGATGGTGCCGACGGCTCCCAAAGGACTTCGATTACAGGCGTCTGATATTTTCCGCCGACCAGCCACCGGCCCTCCGTGTAGTTTGTTGCGACGTTGGACAGGAGGTCTGTGCAAAGCACGCAACTTTCATTGGACAACTCTTTTGCCTTGGCTGTGTCGCCGGTTTCGTACGCGTAGCTAAGCAACTGGAACCAGTACCCAATGAACGCTTCCAGCCCGGCCTTCGAGTTCTCCTTCGCCAGCTCTGGCATCACGGGAACGGGCACGTTCTGCGCCTTTCCGTGGGCGTCTGCAGGCTTGTATACGGGGGAGGCCGTCGCAGTAGCCGAAGCCGCCGGAGCCGAAACGCTCAAGCTGGGCGACGCCGTCGTCGAGATGCTCTCTGAGGGTGACGCGCCTGGTGCGGAGCCGCCCTGGCAACCGCTCAAAAGCACCACAGCGGCGAGTCCCGCGACCCACGTTCGGACGTGAACAAAAGGAAAAGTGGCAAACGAAAGGCGTGACATGACAGGCTCCCCAGCAGCTGTTTGGCGGTGTGCCGGTCAGTCTAGGCCGGGGACGGGCATCCATTCATGTCAGAAAACGCAGCCTGTGGATAACGTCCGCGAGGGCCCGCCTAGCCCCGCAGCTTCTCCATGTCCCGTCGGTCCTTCTTGGTGGGCCGGCCGGTTCCGCGGTCACGCTGGGGTAGGCCTAGCTTAGGGGCTACGGGACGCGGGGGAGTATGGTCCGTGAAGCAGTGGGAAGCGGCTTCGGCTCCGACGCGTTTGGCGATAAGTCGCCGTACCTCAAGGATGCGTTCCCAGCCTGACTCCCGGACCCGGATGGTGTCTCCAATGATCACGCTCTGCGACGCCTTGACCGGGTTCCCGTTGATCCGGATGTGCCCTGCGCGGCAGGCAGCCGTGGCAGCGGAACGGGTCTTATAGGCGCGGATCGCCCACAGCCAAGCATCGACTCGGACGTTGGCCGGGGACGAGGACGGGATGCTCATCATTGAATTGTCGCCGATAACCGGGGTGTGTGCACGGCAGACCCAGTTTCGAGGCGTCAAAGGGGCCCGAGCGAGCCGGTGTGGAACGGACCCAATGAATGTGACTTGCAGCAATTCTGCATTTCCTGTATTCCTGCCGTAATCCCACGAAGCGTCATTCTGGCGCAATTTCCAATGCACTAAGAACTCCGATCAAAGTAAATTTAGGAAACCCTCGGGAATCGTCAATGGGCGAATAATGTGTGTTAGCTTGTGATTCGTAATGATGAGACCCAGTGCCCGAGTTCAATCTGCAAAGGACCTGCTCGCGCGGGAATAGCGTGATGTCACAACGAATCGGTTCAACGGAGGACCCGGCGGCGTCGAGCGCTGCTACCCACACTGTCCTATCTCCTCGGACGTTTGCCTCCCTGGCCGGGACCATGTTTGCAGTCGATCTCCTGAGCGCCGGAAATGGAGCTATTGACCTGGCCTTCGTGGCCCCTTTCGGTGCCCTCATGGTGGCCGGCATAGGTTTGGGCGATCTCGTGACGGCGCTCTTCATGGCCTTCTTCGCGGGAATCATCGATGTTTTTGCTGTGAAATTGGCTCGCGCCGAAGGGCGGAATGATGCCAGCAGGTTATTGCCCAAATTATTTGCCGCGCTGTTGATCGTTGCTGCCGTCTGGACTGCAGCCGGGATGGTGGTCACCCGGGTTGTTCCCCTGATCTTTGCCGTTGTAGGCTCCGAGCCTGCTGTGGCTGCCATAGCCACCGATTACTTGACCGTACGCATGATGGGCATTCCCTTCACGTTGGCTCTGGCCGCCGTCTCGGTCACCCTCCGCATCGTGGGGAGACAACGCGCTTCCATTGTCCTCATTGCCACCGTGTTCGTGTTGAATGCGGCGTTCAATGCCGCCTTGGTTTACGGTCCGCTGAATGTGCTGGCAGCCAACCCGGTGATTGCTGTAGCCATTGCTACGGTGATCGCTCAGGTTTTCACTGCTGCCTGCGGGGTTGTTGTCCTCGCACGGCATTTCTCCCGAGGTCACGGGGAAAGCGGAGCCGCGGCTGATCAACCCCGGATCATCCTGCTGACCCGCGAGATGTTTGTAACAAGCCTTGGAGTCGGGTTGCGGCAAATGAACAACTACGCCGCTGCCGTGGTGCCCTTCATGCTCATCAGCCGTTTGGACGTGGCCACCGTTGCTGCGGCAGCGGTGGCCACGAGGATCTGGACCCTCTACTGCCGGGTTCCGCAAGCGACCCTCAGCGCTGTTGGCGTTTTTGTTGGGTACTCCCGGGGCCGAAGCCAGCCGGACGCCCACGCTGTGGTGCAACGTTCGGGTAAGTATGTTGTCTGGCCCAGTTTCATCGCGGCGGCCGGTGTGGCAGCGGCCGTTCCCGTCTTTGCCAGGGTCTTTGGCGGCGATGAGATTGACGTTGGATTGGTGTGGATGCTGACTGCTGCCTATCTCCTCGCAGTGCCTGCCTATGTCGTGGAGAATTTGTGCGGGGAGATCTTGACGGTGGAACAGCGGGCATCGTGGCTCTCCCTACCATCAACCGTGGTTACGTATCTGGTAACCATCCCGATTGCCATCATCGGGATCCTGATGTGGGAATCGGCGATGGTCGCCGTTGCCTCCGCAGCCGTGGCGTCGCTTCTTCTTGCCCTGCGGTACAGCATGCGGACAAGGCAGCTCGGCTATCGGATAATCGGGAGGTTCTGAGTGGCGCGTCTGACCATCTGGTCGGGATCCCGCCGTCGGAAACCGCCGCTGGCAGCCCGCCGAGAGCCAACTACCGCACCGTCACCTCAACCACCTGCGCCATGTTGTTCCCGATGCCCTGGTAGTTCCACACCTGTTCAGTGGGCTGGAGCGCGCCCGACGAATCCATGGCCCGGCACCGCAGAACATGGTCCCCGGGGCTCGCGACCCACACCATGGACCACCGCCGCCACGCGAAATCACCCAGCGGCGGATCCACATGCGCGGGCATCCACTCGCCGTCGATCCCCACCTCCACGCGATCCACCTCACCGTGCCCGGACCAGGCACGCCCGTGGAGCATCACGGGACCGGCGTCCACGACGCGTCGCCGCGTGTAGAAGTCCGGGATTCCCGGCGGCACCATCAGGGAGCGGACGCGAATGTGGGACACGGGTATGCCGGGCCCGTCTGGACCTTGGAGGTAGTGGTACGCGACCGCCTGCTGGAAACCCATGAACCGCGACGTCACAGCTTCGATCGACGTCAACCACTTCACACTGGCCATGCCGTACCAACCCGGCACCAGCAACCTGAGCGGAAAGCCGTGCTGAATGGGCAGCGGGTTGCCGTTCATGGCGTAGACCAGCATGACTTCGGGATGCATGGCTTCCGCCACCGAGAGGCTGCGCGCGTAAGGCTCTTCGACGCCCCCTTGTATGCCGTTGTCGGCACCGGTAAAGACAAGTTCGACGGCGTCACTCGCCAGGCCTGCTTCCTCCAGCAAGGGTGCCAACGGGGTTCCGGTCCACTCTGCCGTGCCCACCGCGCCGAGAACCCAGGGTTGGCTGACGGGACGTGGCTGCAGAAGCGACCGTCCGTTTCCTGCGCATTCAAGGGTGACGGGCATGGTGACGGCGGGCCGGGCTTTGATGTCCTCGAGACTCAGCTCGAGGCTCCGGTCAACGGCGCCACCCAGCCGAAGCCGCCATGTCTCAGCGGAAACATGGGGGATGTCGAAGTGAATCAGCAGGTAATGCAGCCCGGCCGGCGTGATGTCGTCGTGCAGGGCCTCGAGGGGCATGGAGTGGTTCCGCCCGGAGAGCTGAAGTTCTTCGTGGGTCAGGGGGCCTTCGGTTGGCTGCCCGGGGTTGGCGGCTTTCGATGCTCTTTGTTTGACATGGTGTTTGGACATGGGACGGCGGCGTTCTACTGGAAGCTAAACGCTGCGGAGTGCCGCAGCACTTAGGTCAAGGATCACGCCGCGGCCGAACCCACGTCAATAGCCTGTTGTGAGGCCTGCTTTGCGCGTTAACGCGTGCCGGGAGCGTGCAAAGCGGGCCTCACAACGGAAGGGGGCTACCGGCGTCGTAGTTCCGGGTACTCAAGGTGGGGCGCAACAGTGCCGGCGTCCCGCTCCAGGAAGTTCACGGCCGGGGCCACGATGTCGTCGATCTCGTCCAGGACGGACTCGCTCAGCACCACGTCTGCTGCTTTCAAGTAGTCGGTCAGGTGCTCTTCGGTGCGGGGGCCGATAATCACGCTGGTCACGGCAGGGTGGTTCATGGCGAATGCAACGGCAAGCTGGATGAGGGTCAGGCCGTGGCGGGCTGCGAGCTGCGCCAAAGCGTCGGCGGCGTGCAGCTTGCCTTGGTTGAACGGTGCGTTCACGTCGAATCTGCCGGGAAGGGCGGAGAAGCGTGAACTCTCCGGCTGGCCCCCGCCAACGCGGTAACCGCCAGCCAGCCACCCGCCGTCGAGCGGTCCGTAACTCAAAACCCCGACGCCGTACTGCTGGGTGATGGGGAAAACGTCCCGTTCATTAGCGCGCACCAGAAGGGAGTAAGGAACCTGGTCCACCACGGGCGGGGTCAGGTGGTTGGTATTCGCGATCCACTGGGCCTCAACAAGTTGGGCGGGGCTGAACACGGACGTGCCGTAATAGAGGATCTTGCCCTGGCGGATGAGGTCGTTGAGGGCAGTGATGGTCTCAAGGAGATCGGTGTTGTAGTCCGGACGGTGCGCTTGGTAGAGGTCGATCCTGTCCGTGTTCAGCCGCCGCAAGCTGTCCTCAACAGCCCGGACGATCCACCGGCGTGAGTTGCCGGCATGCGCTGGGTTGGAGCCCATCTGGCCGTGGAACTTCGTGGCCAGGAAAACGTCGTCGCGCCGGCTGTGGATGGCCTGGCCAACCACGGTCTCGGCCTCGCCCTGTGAGTAGATGTCGGCGGTGTCAACGCTGGTGATACCGGCGTCGAGGGCGGCCTTGATGATGCGGATGCTCTCGGCCGGACCCGTGGGTGCGGCGCCGGTGCCGAAATTCAGGGTGCCCAGCGTGAGGGGGCTGATCAGGGCGCCAGTGCGTCCAAGCGTTCGTAGCTCGTTGAGGCTCATGTCGGCTTCCTGTGGTGGAACGGTGCGGATGTTCAATCGAGGCTACACACGGCTACCGGAGGCATAAACGCAAATGGTAGAAGTTCTTCGTTTTTCTTCTTGCGAGGTAATGGAGGAGGCCTTACTTCGCGACATTTCTTGACACGCGGCAACACAAATGTCTTTCGAATCAACAAATATTGCCGTTACCGGAAGCAGGTGAATCATGGGAAGGGAACTCAGGCATCGCACGATAGGGGACACCGGAATGACACAGACCACAGTGGAAGAAACGGCGGCCATCAAGGCAGCATTCGCGCAGTTCCCGTCCGGAGTTGCGGCGTTCAGCGCCATGGTGGACTTCACGCCGGAAGCCTTGGTTGCATCGTCCTTCACGGTGGGTGTATCGCTGGAGCCGCCATTGGTGATGTTCGCCGTGCAGAACTCCTCCACCACTTGGCCGAAGCTCCGTCAAGCGCAGCGGCTTGGCGTTTCGGTGCTCGCCGAGGGCCAGGAAGCGGCCGCCCTCCAGCTGGCTTCCAAGACGCGCGACCGTTTTGCCGGATTGGACACCAGCGTGAGCGACTCAGGTGCAGTTCTGATCGACGGCGCGGTGCTGGGTTTCGAATGCGAAATTGTGTCTGAGACGCCCGCGGGGGATCACGCGATCGTCGTTCTGGAGGTCAAGGCCACCACCATCAATCTCGAATCCAAACCATTGATCTACCACGGTGCTGCGTTTAGGCAGTTGGCAGCCTAGGCATCTAGGAGTTGCGGCTGGCGCCGCTGAGCGAACCTTTTCGGATCGGGCTCGGAGACTTTCCATTCTTGGAAGTGTCCGGGCCCGGCTTCTTTGCCCCATTGCCTGAGGCCGGGCTCTTGGTGTCGCGGCTCTGTGCGGGACCCTGCTCCGGCTTCTTGGGTGGAAAGTCGGGACGCTTGGGAGGCGGGGTTTTGCCGTTGGACGACGGCGTCGGCTCGTCAAGGTCGCGGACGGTGACCTTGATGGCCGGTGGCTGTTGCGCTTTGGCGCGTGCGGCGGCCCGCTCGTCTGCTTCTGCCACTGCGTCTGCCCAGTCCTTCGCGAGGACAGGTGGTTCCTTGGCGGCTGCGACGACAATCGGGTGGTGGGCGGTCTGGTGTTCCACCACTGATTTAACCTCAGCCGGTTTGGGCAGGTTGCGGGGGTCTACTTTTGCCTTCCACGCGCCTTCCTTGAGCGCAGAAGACGCACCCGAGAGGCGTCGTCGGGCACCGCCCAGGAGGTCTCGCTTGGGCGCTGCAGGTGGGGCCCCGGCTCCGGGCGCGGAAGCAGCTCCAACCCCGGCCGACGCGAAAGCGGGCTCCGGCGCAGCGGGAGGCACCAAATGGTGGTGTGCCTCAGCGGGATCAGGTACGCGTTCAGGGTGCTGGGGGAGGTGAACTATGGGAGTGTTGGCCTTCTTGGGAAAGATCCCCACCATGGCCAAAAGGATGATGGACAGTAGCCGTCCGATTCCGGCGATCACCAGGGTGATGATGACGATCAACATCAGACCCAGGAACATCAGGACCGCCAGTCCGAGTGTCCCCAAATACGTCAGGTTGATGGCGAGTGTTGTCGGATCCTCCACGTTAGCCTCCCCTGGCCGTCGTTTTGTGATGCGCCCAATGCCCACCCAGCTTGCATATATAGCCTAAGGTCCAGCACCGACGGAATCACGCCCCGCCCCACCCTCTGGCGGGGTTGTTTCGAAGCTGTTATAAGGCGTGGGAAAATATGTTGCCCAGCTCTCATTTTTGGTCTCAGATTGGCGCTCCATGACCCCTGATTCAACCCGTCTCCGCAACGGTGCCTGCCCGTGCCTCTCCGGCGAACAATACGAGGAATGTTGTGGGCGCTTTCATCGCAGCGCGGCGGATGCGCCAACGGCTGAGCAACTCATGCGGTCCCGCTATTCGGCGTTCGTCATCCTGGATCCCGGCTACCTCCTGCGCACCTGGCACTTGTCCACCCGCCCCGCGTCGATGGACCTTGATCCGGACATGGAATGGCGCAGGCTGGACATTGTCTCGGCCACGGGCGGTGGCCCCCTGGACACGACGGGAACAGTGGAGTTCGCTGCGCACTACAGGCTCGACGGCGAACGCGGGGTCCAGCGCGAGCTAAGCCGCTTCGTCCGGGAGGACAAGCGTTGGTTCTATGTGGATGGGGACGTGCGCTAGTCGCGTTCCTTCCCAGTTGCCTCGATATTGCCGTGCGCCGATCACGGTGGTTCCGCGGCCTGGCCCGCCAAAGTCACGGTGTCCCCCGCACTAACTGGGAAGGAACGCGGCGGGAACGCCCTACCGGTAGTTCCGGTGCAGGTTCTCCTTGGTTGAAGCGCCAGGGGAGGCATCGCCGATCCAGGGCCCGGTGCCTTCGGACTGATCCAGGACGCCGGCCTCCAACCAGGCGTAGTCACCGGCCAGGACCTTCCGCGAAAGGTCGTGATCGCCGTCGTCAGTATTCCTCCACAGCTGATCGAAGTATTCGTCCACGCGGACGCGCGCCTGCTCGCAGTACGCCTCGGCCAGCTCAAAAGCGGTAGCGCCCTGTTCAGGATGGGTCCGGAGCAGCATCTCCGCCCGCGAACAGCACGCAGCCATGGCGAACAGCTCAGCGCCGATGTCCACGATCCTGCCCAGGAACGCCTGCTTGTGCTCAAGCTTCGCCTGCCAACGCCCCATGCCGTAGAACGTCTGGCGGGCCAGCCGCCGCGAGGACCTCTCCACAAAGCGCAGCTGCTTGCCAAGGCGTCCAAATTCCGCATAGGACCGCGGATCCATTCCGGCGCCAGCCACCAGTTTCGGGAGCCACTTAGCGTAAAAGCCGGAAGCCCCGACGGCGGCCCTCGCCTTATCCTGCAGGCTCGCGTCCGCTGAGGCGAGGTCTCCCGCGGCGGCAAGGTGGGCATCCACGGCTTCCCGGGCGATGAGGAGTTTCATGATCTCGCTGGAGCCCTCGAAGATCCGGTTGATGCGGAGGTCCCGGAGGAGTTGCTCGGCTGGGACTGCCCGTTCGCCGCGGGCTTCCAGGGAGTCGGCCGTTTCGAAGCCGCGTCCACCGCGGATCTGAACGAGTTCGTCGGCAATCCGGCAGCTCAGTTCCGTGGACCACAGCTTGGCCAGCGCGGCCTCGATGCGAACGTCCTTCTGGCCCGCGTCGGCCATCTCAGCGGAAAGCTCGAACACAGCCTCCAGCGCGAAGGTGGTGGCGGCGATGAACGCGATCTTCTTGCCCACGGCTTCGTGTTTGCCCACCGGACGGCCCCACTGCGTCCTCGCGTTGGACCATTCGCGGGAGATCTTCAGGCTCCACTTTCCGGCGGCCACGCACAGACCCGGGATGGAGAGCCGCCCCGTGTTGAGGGTGGTGAGGGCGATTTTGAGTCCTTGGCCTTCACGCCCCAGCCGGTTGGCTGCAGGGACGCGGACTTGGTGGAAGCGGGTCACACCATTCTCTATTCCGCGCAGGCCCATGAACGTGTTGCGGTTTTCCACGGTGATGCCGGGGGAGTCCATTTCCACCACAAAGGCGGAGATCCCGCCCTTGTGTTCCGTCCCGTCAGCGTCGGTATGGGCTGGAACCCTTGCCATGACCACCACCAGTTCGGCGATCACGCCGTTGGTGGTCCACAGTTTCACGCCGTCCAAAAGGTAAGAGTCGCCGTCGTCGGACAGTACGGCAGTGGCGCCCATGCGCGCGGGGTCGCTGCCGACGTCGGGCTCTGTGAGGAGGAACGCGGTAATGGCGCCGGCGGCGCAACGCGGCAGGTATTCCTGCTTCTGCTCGGGCGTGCCGAACTCCTTCACCGGTTCCGGAACTCCGATGGATTGGTGGGCTGAAATCAGTGCGCCCAGGCTCGGATGGACCGATCCCAGCAGGGCAAGGGCGCGGCCGTAGTAGACCAAGGACAGGCCCAGGCCGCCATATTCGCGCGGGACTTTCATGCCGAAAACGCCTAAGTCCGCGAGCCCTTTCAGGTATTCGTCGGGAATTTTTGCGTCCCGCTCGATTGTGCGGCCGGACATTGTTTTGGCGAAGGGCACCAAGCGGGCCATGAATTCTTCGCCCCGCTGGACGTCTTCTGTTTTTGCTTGCGGCCAGGGGTGTATCAGGCTCAGGTCGAAGCTGCCCAGGTACAGGCCCTTGGCGAAGCTGGGACGGTTCCATTCTGTTTCGCGCGCGGCTTCGGCGACGGCGCGGGCTTCTTCTGCGGTGGCGTTGACGCTTGCGGCGGCGAGACTGTTGTCAGTGGCGGACGTCATGGGATAACTCCTCTAGCCGGTGGTGCCGGATGGAGCCAGGGTCCGCCGTGGGTGCGAACCCTTCAGCTGTCCCTCAATGCTACCCGCGAGTAGCTACCTGTGCTAGGGGAAACCTGCGGCTGGAATTCGGCCGGAATTTCCACTTGTCCGGCGTGGTGAACCACCCGGTCCCACGCAAAGTTAATGCCATGGACCAGACCACCCAGAACGGCCTTAATGGCGTACCAGGCGATGCCCATTGCTCCGATAAGAATGATTGTTGCCAGTGCTGCGGCGGCAATGAAGGCCACCAGAATTGCAGCGAAAACCAGTGTTCCAATGAATACGTACGTGGCGGTATCAAGCGCAGAGAAGTCGAAATTCATGGTTCCCCCCGGGGCGACGGTGCGTGGGTTGACGCGGCGTGGCTGCGTCGATGCTCTGACACTAGGGGCGTCCATGGTTTCCGGCCAGTGCGGAAACGCCTCGCGGCGGCGTTGATATGGGATCGAAACCATACCAGGCGGTAGGTTACGGAATGGTTGCGACGGCGGTGCTTCCGGCAAGGCTCGACGGCGCCGCTTCCGGCGGTCGGTCGCCCCGGCGACGCTCTGCGTTAACCTTGTACGGGGCAGTTTTCGCTGCCAGCCAGGTTTCGCAGCAGCTGAAGGAGAGTAGTTGTCCCGTTCAGCCATGTCCTCCGCCGACGCCATCGGCGCCCGGCTCCGTGATCTCGAGCAGCTGACCAAAGGGCCTGCCTGGGCCCTGACGCGGTCGGCTCCGTGGGTGATCGCCGTGCTGCAGGCATCCTTTACCCGCACCCGGCCGCAGCTTCCGCTCGAAGAGTTCCATGCCGACGTCGATGCTTTCCTTGAGCAGCTCCGCCGCCAAGACCCGGCGTTGGGCGGCCAACAGAACGGCAAGCTTTTCGGCGACGAGTGGACTAGGAAACAATTCCTGACCCGGCGTAGCCAATCAGGTCAGATCGTTTACGAAGTCACCGAACCGGCCGCCCGTGTGCTGGCTTTCCTGGACAGCCTCTCCAGCGAGCGTTCCACGCTGAACGGTTCTCGGCTCGGCACATTGTTGGGCGACGTTGAGAAGCTCGCCAACGAGACCAACCCGGACCAGAGCGCGCGCTTGGAAGCCCTCGAAGAGGAAATCCAGGAGCGGCAGCAGTTGGTGGAGGACATCAGCTCCGGTGAGTTCGATGGACTTCTGGATGACGAAGAAGCTGTGGAAGCTGCCGGCAACATCCTGGACCTCGCAGCCAGCCTGCCGGCGGATTACAAGAAAATGCGCGACCGGATCGAAGAACTGGTGGGTGAGCTCCGGAACCAGATTATTGAGGAATCCCTGAGCAAGGGCGCCACCATGGCCCAGGTTTTGGAGGCCGACAAGCGCTTGCGGCAAAGCCCTGAGGGACGAACCTTCCGCTCGTTCACCGCATTCTTGGAGGACCCGCAGCAGCAACTGCGGTTCCGCTCGGCGATCGGTGAGGTGCTGAGCCGTCAATTTGCGGACGACCTATCCCATGAGGACCGCGAAACGCTGAAAAACCTGGTGGCCGAGTTGCGATATCAGCACAGCCAGATCCAGCGAATCTACGGCAAGCTCTCCGAAAGCCTGAACACCTACATTCAGAGCGACGACGTCAGGCAGTCCGTCAGCCTGCGCAAGGTGCTTGCCGAAGCCGAGCAAGCCATCCGGTCCATGCCGTACGAGCGAGACCGTCCCGGTCTGGTCCGCGGGCCCGTGCTGTTTAACGCCGGGTTCGAGTCGTTGGCCATGGTCAAACTTTTCGACCCCGACGAATTTGCAACACCCCCGCGCCTTGCCGACCCCATCGCCTTCAGCGACTCCGACCGCGTACGGTCGGCGCGCACCGGAAAGGCCAAGCCTGCTGTCGTCCGGGCAGCCATGGCCGGTGCCGCCACCCTGGGCGACGCCTGGGAAAACCTGCCCGCCGAAGAACGCCACATCAACACCGTGCGCACCCTGCTGTCCATGGCGCTTCAGACGGGCGCAGCCTTTGACAGGGCCACCTGGGAACACATCGACTTCGAACAAATCGACGGCAGCATCCGCACGGCGTACCTGCCTGTCGTCAAGCTGAATGAGGATTCTGATGACTGAAGAAATCACGACGACGGACGTCACCGCAGCGGACAGCGTCACCGAAGCGGTGGCTGAAGTCGGTGTCGAGCCCGAGCAGGTTGTCGAGCCTGAGCTGGATGCGGAGGCTGAGCCGGTTCCGGAAATCAGCCACTCGGACCCCTTCCGGATCACTCCGCGGGACACTTTTGTGGATGGCGCTGCTCTCTTCCCCGGCGATACCGGAGTGTTGCCGATGAAGGTTCGGCATGCGCTGGTGAAACTGCTCAAGGGCCCGTACATTGACGGTGGCCGCGACGAGAAACTGTGGACCACGCTGCTGGACAACCAACTGATCCTCCGCAGCCGCCTCTCCGAGCTGTTCCTCACCCTGCAGCTCGATCACGACCGCAAAATCGCAGTCCTCCGACCCGTTGACCCGGAAGTGATCGGCGCCAGCTCCCGCTCCAGCATCCTGCGCCAGCAGCGTGCCCTGAGCCGCGTGGAAACCATTGTGTTGCTGCGACTGCGACTCCTGCTGGACCGCCATGTCACAGCCCAAACGGACCCCACCATCACCCGCGAAGAGATCTCAGACCTCGTGGCCAACTACACGCCGTCTGGCCAACAGGACGCCCTCCGCGACTCCGACGTGGTCACCCGGACCATCACCAAACTCCTGGCCCGCCAACTCATCCTCCCCACCCCGCTGGACGACACCTACACCATCAGCAACGCCCTCCCACTGGCCCTGCCCTTCGAAAACATCGGCGACATCCCAGCCCAAATCGAGGCCCTGATAGCAGTAGCAGCCGACGAATCAGGCACGGAGCCCCTCCTGGATCTCGATCCCGATTCCAACCCAACCAGCCCTTCAGATGACGAGTTGGACGACGGGGATGGTGACGGGCCTGCGATGGTGCGTACCGCCGCGGACAGTGACCCGTCAACAGAAGAGGCAGCCAAGTGACCATCGCAAGCATGCTCCCTCTCGGCGAGCTCACGAACCCAGGCCAGATGCGCCTCGCGTTGGTACAGGTGGTTAACTGGGGCACCTTCCATGGCGCCCACACCATGCACGTGGACCGCAAGGGCACCCTCCTGACGGGTAATTCGGGCGTCGGCAAGTCGACTCTTTTTGATGCGATGCTCCGTGTTTTCGATGCCCGCCCGCGCTCGAACGAGGCCGCCGCCCAGCGTTCCGGTGGCGCTGTAGAGGATAAGAGGACCACATTCACTTACATGCGCGGCAAGGTTGGTGATAAGGCGGTCGGCGACAGCTCGGCGAGTGCCTTCCAGCGCCCTGGTGCCACGTGGTCCGCCGTCGCGCTGACGTTTGATAACGCAGCCGGCACGAAGGTGACGGTGTCGGCGCTGTTCGACCTTCCGAAAAACGGCACGGAGTCCAGTGTCGGGCGCTTCTATGTCATTGACAGCAAACCGCTGGACCTCGAGGCAATCGAGGGCATTGCGCAGAAGCGGTTCACCAAGGGCGCGTTGGAGTCGATTTTCCCGGATGGGCAGGTCTTCGATGTGCACAAGGCCTTCGCCGAGCGCTTCCGCAGGCTTCTGGGCATCAACTCTGACCAGGCCCTTCCGCTGCTTCGCGTGATCCAGGCCGGCAAGGGCTTGGGCGGCAGCGTGAATACGTTCTTCCGCGATCAGGTGCTTGATGCTCCTGCAACGTTGGCTGCAGCCGATGATGTGGTGGAGGAATTCAGCAACCTGATGTCCATTCGGCAACGGTTGGAGGACGTCCGGCAGCAGCGGGACCAGTTGGCTCCGGTACCGGGGTTGAACAAGGAGTACGCGCAGGCATTGCTGGACGCGAACCGTCTCCGTGAGTTGGCTGGCGAAGAGTTCGAGGCTTACAAGCAGCAGCTTGCAGTCACGGTCCATGCCAAGACGTTGGCCCGGTTCAAGGAGTTGGCTCAGTCCAAGGCTCAGGAACTGGCTGCCGAGCGCACGGTGCGGGATGATTTGGCCAAGGAACTCCGCGACCTTGAGCTGGACTACAACAACCGCGGCGGCAACGCCATTTCGGCGATTGAGCAGTCGTTGGAGAACGCCAAGGTTGGCCTGAAGCTGCGTCAGCAAGTTGAGGATTCGGCGAAGAAGGCTTTGGCCGATGCCGGGCTGAACCTTGAATGGTCCGCCGAAGGGTGGGATCAGGCGCATGAGCAGGCAGCCGCCCGCTCGGCCGAGTTGAAGGACGATTCGGAGGCACTCAAAGAGCTTCGCTTCGAGGCTTTTGACGGCCACGCCACTAAGAAGCGTGAGCTTGCCGCAGCTCAGCAGGAGCTGATTTCCTTGCGCTCGCGCAAGTCCCTGCTGCCGCCGTCGAGCATTGAAAACCGGGCAGCCATCGCAGCGGCAACCGGGGTCCCGGAAGAGCGGATGCCGTTTGGTGGCGAGCTGATCGATCTCGCCGAGGGGCAGGATCAATGGCGCCCGGCCGCCGAGCGCGCGCTTCGTAACCTGGCCACCACATTGCTGGTACCGGGTGAGCATTTCGCGGCGGTGACCCGATATTTGAATGACAACACCGTCCGCGGTGCCCTCCGTGCTGTTGATGTGTCCAAGCCGCTCGCCGGTGGCGCGCTGGCTGTTGAGGAAGTGTCCGACGGCGACCTCTTGACTAAGTTGAGCATTCTCACCTCGGGTGCCAATGCTGACGCGGGAGAGTGGATCCGGGAGCGGATCGCCCTGGACTTCGCCTACCCGTGTGTCGAGGACCCGGACGAGCTTGCCTCGATGGACAAGGGCCTGAGCCTGGGCGGCGTGATCAAACGCAACCGGCACACCGTGGAGAAGGACGACCGTTTTACGAGTCGCCAGGATTACGTCCTCGGTTTCGACAACGCTTCCAAGCTCGAACTTGTGGCAGCGCGTGTGGGCGAGCTGGAAAACGAGCTTGTGAAGGCCGCGGAACTTGCCCAAAGCCGCGAAGATTCGCATCAGGGTATGGCGCGGCAGCTCGAAGCCCTGCGTCGCGTCGCTGAAGACGAACGGCCATGGGAACAGGTTTCCGCAGCCGTGGCCGCGGACGAGCTGGCCAGGATCGAACAGCGGCTGACAGATGCGTTGGCCGCGCAAGCGGACCTGGAACCGCTGCGGGCCAGCATCGAAACCGTCAGGGAAAAGCACCAGTCCTCCACAGGTACCGCTGCCGTTCTGCAGAGCGAATACAAGGCGCTGGATCACAAGATGACCACGGCGGACGGCCTGCTCGATGCCGCGAGGCTTAAGCTGGAGCAAGCACCGCCGTCGGCCTCTACTGTCACCGCTTTGGAGCCGTACTTCCAGGGCGTCACCGACCTCTCTGAACTGTACGAACTCGACAACCTGGCCAACAGCGTCCGCAACAAGCTGCTGGACGAACTGCACGCCGCGGAATCGCGCGGGCAAGCGACCGCCGAGCGGTTGACCCGCATGTTCGAAGCGTTCGTGCGGGACTGGGGAAGTGCCATCAGCGCCGATCATGGCACGTCGATCGGCGCCGCCGGGGACTTCGAATCCCGGTACCACGCGATCGTCAGTGATGGCTTGCCCGCCCAGGAGGCCGAGTTCCGGCTGTTCTTCAACCAGCGCACGCATGAGTCGTTCAGCACGCTCCTGCACTTGCTGGATGAGGAACGCCGCAGCATCACCAGCCGCATCCTGCCCCTCAACGGCATCCTGTCCCAGGTGAACTTCCATGAGGGCAGCTTCCTGGAACTGGACATCAAGCAGACGCTCCCGGCCACAGCCAAACAGTTCAAGGATGCGATCCAGAACGCCCTGAAGGCGAAGCACACCAGGCCCTCGCGCGGAGCTGCCGCTGGTCCGGCCGAAACGGACGACGACGCCGAGCTCACCGCGCGCTATAAGTCGTTGGAGACCCTGGTCAAGCGGCTCGGATCGCAGACGCCGGAGGATCGGCGTTGGCGGGCTGAGGTGTTGGACGTCCGCGGGCACCTGTTTATTCAGTGCAAGGAGCACAGGGAAGTTGCTTCCAAAGCCGCCGCGGGCAAGGCCGGCAAGAAGAAGACCGAAGTCTTCATGCATGCCGATACCGGTTCCATGTCCGGCGGTGAGCGCCAGCGATTCACGGCGTTCATCATGGCTGCTGCGCTGAGCTACCAGTTGGGCATCGCCGAACAGGGCTTCACCACCTACGGCACCGTGATGATGGACGAAGCGTTCGTGCTGGCTTCCGAGGAATTCGCAGGCGCGGGCATCAAGGCGCTCCACGAGTTCGGTTTCCAGCTGTTGCTGGCTGCGCCGGAAAACGTCATTGATCTCTCCAGGCACCTTGGGTCCGTCACCGAGATCCTCCGCGACAAGCGAACCAACCGCTCGGGAGTGCTCACGGCTCCGGTTATCGCCGGGCCCGGCGAGCCGGGAGCGTGGCGTTCCGAGGCGAACCCGGTGGATATCGTCCTGCGGTGACGTCACCTCTCCCCGGCTGGCCCAAGTAGGTAGCAGTTAAGGCCGATTTGATGCCGCCTCAAAACGGCACCTGCTGCTACCTACTTGGGGAATTATTCGCGGCTACTTCGCGCGGACGCGGTCAAGGAACTGTTCGGTTCTGGACTCCAGTCCCGCGATTTGTCGAACGATGACGGCGGCAGGGTCCGGGTTGATCTCATTGACGGGCGGTTCCTTGCGCACGTTGGCGCTACAACCGAACTCAGCGCAGATCAGTGTCCCCACTGTGTTCCCGTCCTTACCGGATTGTCCGGCTTTTTTGGCCACCCACAGATAAACGTCGTCCTTCGAAAATACGTCCCGGCACAGTTCGCAGAGGACTACACGCCTTTTTCCGGATCCGCCTTCAGGAGCGCGGAGCATGATCCCGGTGAGCTTGCCCCGGTGCGGAAGCACAAGGTATCCGCGCTGGGGCATTTTCTCGTCGCGCCAACCCAGGAACTCCAGGTTGTCCCAGTCGAGGGTTTCGAAGTTCCGGGGGAGATTCAGCTTGGCAGCCTCTGAGCGGCTGGCATTGATGAACGACGAACGGATTTGTTGGGCAGTGATTTTCTGCATGGCAAAGCTTCTTCTTTCGGAAATGGTCGACGTCCGCGTGCCTTAGTGGGCGCGCGGGAAATGGCAGGGGTCGTCGGTCATCTGAGAAAGCGGGCGCAGCAAAAAGACCCGGAAAACGGGTGCCCGGCTAAGAGCCTAGGAAGATACCGACGTGCGAGGGAGTGCCAAGCAGGCCAAAGCGGCCACCTCGCCAACCGTGGCTGCAGCCACTGAAACAGTGCGCACGCTCATCCCCTCGATCGATTCCATAAGAAGCGGTAGTCCGCTGCCGCCAATACTTTCAAACCTTCCGGCAGGTGTCCACTGCGAGAGGGTCTGGCTGAAGGGCACGGGATGTGAGAGAGGGTCTGGCTGAAGGGTGCGGGATGTGAGAGAGGGCGTGATCTGCGACGCATTTAACCAGTTGAGCGGATTACGTGACGCAAACGTTTCGTAATTATCCAGAGGCTAGGCTAGCCTTACTTAGGTTCGCATCACTTACTTAAGGAGTCCCGTGGCTTCCCTTCTCCCACGCCGCGCCCTGCTCAAGACAGCAGGAACCGCGACGGCCGCTCTGGCCGCCGTCGCTCTTACCCTCACCGGCTGCTCCACTGGTCCGGTAACGTCCACTCCGGCAACTGAGCAGGCAGCATCCTCAGCTTTCCCCGTGACCATCAAAAACGTCTTCGGCGAGACCACCATCAAGGAACAGCCCAAGCGCGTAGTCACCGTTTCGTGGGTCAATGATGACGTCGCGATCGCCCTGGGTGTTGTCCCGGTTGGTGTTCCGAAGAACGAGTGGGGCAATAACGACAAGGGCTCCACCCCTTGGAAGGACGCAGCACTGGAGAAGCTCGGCGCCGGCTTTGGCACCGACAAGGCCCCGGTCCAGTTCTCCGAGGCAGATGGCATCAACTTCACCGAGATCGCCAAGCTCAACCCGGACGTCATCCTGGCCGCCTACTCCGGCCTGGAAGAAGCTGACTACAAGAAGCTCAGCGAAATCGCTCCCGTGGTGGCCCAGCCCGAGCTCGCCTACGGCACGCCTTGGCAGGAAAGCACCACCCTGATCGGCAAGGCACTGGGCAAGGAAGCCGAAGCCAAGAAGCTGGTAGAAGACACCGAATCCACCGTCAAGGAGAAGGTCGCCAAGTTCCCGCAGATTAAGGACAAGACCTTCATCTACGGCAACCTCGAGCCTGCCAAGGGTGACGGCGCCAACGTATACACCGCCATCGACAACCGCCCCCGCTTCCTCTCCGAAATCGGCATGAGGCTCGCCCCCGTGGTCACTGAGAACACCAAGAGCAACACGGAATTCTTCATCCCGTGGTCTGCTGAAAAGGCCAACGAGCTCGAATCCGACGTTTTCGTCACCTGGGTGCCGGACGCGACCACTGCCGACGCCATCAAGGCTGACCCGCTGCTCGGCCAGATCCCTGCCATCAAGAAGGGTGCCCTGGTTGCTGATTCGGACCAGACCTTGACGCTCTCCATCTCCGCTTCATCGCCGCTGAGCCTGCCGTGGGCATTGGACACGTTCCTCCCGCAGCTGGGTAAAGCAGCAGACGCAGCAGGCAAGTAACTGCAATGAAACTGAGTACGACGACGACACTCCGGGGGCGGGGCGGTGGCACTTTGGTGTCGGCCGGCCCGGGAGGCATCACCCCCGATCCCGCGGAAACCGGCAGGGGAGCCGGCGCCCGTGGGACAGCGGACAAGCGCACTGCACTCACGCGCAGCGCTTGGCTGCTGGTGGCCGTCGTCGTACTCGCAGCAGTATCCGCCGCATCCTTGGCGGTCGGCGCACGCGGAGTTCCCCTCTCCACGGTGTGGGAAGCCCTCACTAACTTCAATGCGGCGGACGGCAACCACGCCGTGGTCATCGCCCGGATCCCCCGCACGGTCCTGGGTCTCCTGGCCGGTGCCGCGCTGGGCCTGGCAGGCGCGGCCATGCAGGGCGTGGCCCGCAACCCGTTGGCAGATCCAGGCATCCTGGGCCTCAACGCCGGAGCGGCGCTGGCGGTGGTCATCGGGATTTACGTCTTTGGCGTTGGCTCCCTGACCGGATACATCTGGTTCGCCTTCATTGGGGCCGCAGCGGCCGCCGTCGTGGTGTACGCCATTGCTTCCCGCGGACGGGACGGTGCCACCCCGGTCAAACTCGCGCTTGCCGGCGCTGCCCTCAGCGCCGGTCTTTTCTCCCTGCTGAATGTGATCCTGGTATCGAGCCAGGACACGTTTGACCGTTTCCGCTTCTGGCAAGTGGGCAGCATCGGCGGCCGCGACTGGTCCGTGCTTCTGCCCGCACTCCCGTTCCTGGCAACCGGCGCCGTGATCATCCTGGCCGGCGGCCGCGTCCTTAACAGCTTGGCGCTGGGCGACGACATTGCCCGCGGGCTGGGCCAGAACGTCGGCCTCTCCCGTGGGATCACCGGCTTGGGGATCGTCCTGCTGTGTGGCTCGGCCACCGCGTTGGCGGGTCCCATCGGCTTCCTTGGCTTGGTCATTCCGCACGCTGTCCGTTTCCTAACCGGCCCCGACTACCGCTGGATTCTGCCGTTCTCCATGGTCTCAGCTCCCATTCTGCTGATTAGCGCGGACATTATTGGCCGCGTGATCCTCCTTCCGGGCGAGGTCCCCGCTGGAATCATGACGGCCTTGGTAGGAGCACCGGTGTTCATCTGGCTCATCCGCCGCGGCAAGGGGGCAGGACTGTGAGCACTACCAAAACGGTCCCCCAGGTGTCGCCTCATTCTGTGCAACTTCGGCGGACACTGAGCCCCACTTTCTGGCTAGGCTTCGCCGTCCTGGCCATGTTTGCCGTGTACGTGCTCCTGGGCAGTTACACCGTGACAATCCCGGATTTCTTCACTATCGTCATCAACCACCTGACCGGCGGCGAGAAAATCCCCGGGGCGAGCTTCATCGTGATGGAGCACAAACTGCCCCGGGCAGTCGTTGGAACCATGATCGGCGTTGCCTTCGGCCTGGCCGGTGCACTGTTCCAAACCATGCTCCGGAACCCCCTGGCGAGCCCGGACATCATTGGCATCAGCTACGGTGCCAGTGCTGCGGCAGTGACGGCGATCGTGATATTTGGTGCCTCGGGTGCCGTGGTTTCCGGGGCCGCGTTGGGCGGTGCCTTGGGTGTTGCCGCCATTATTTACATGATTTCCCGCGGAACAGGTTCCGGTGCAGGCGGAGGTAGCCGCGGCAGCGCTGCCGGCAACCGTCTCATCCTGGCGGGCGTTGGCATCGCCGCTGCCCTGCACGCAGTGGTCAACTTCCTCATGACCCGCGCCGATATCCGCACCGCAGCGGATGCCCTGATCTGGCTCAACGGTTCCCTCAATTCGGCCACGTGGGACCGTGCAGGCGTGCTGTTGGTCTCCCTGCTGGTCCTGATACCAGCCGTTATTGCCCTCGCGGGGCCTTTGCGCATCCTCGAATTGGGGGATGACACCGCCGCGGGCCTTGGCATCAAGGTTAACGCCGCCCGGCTGGGACTGGTGCTAACCGCCGTCGGACTTGCCGCCGTCGCAACTGCCGCCGCCGGTCCGGTCGCCTTCGTCGCTTTCCTCGCCGGACCCATCGCCCGGCGCATCGTCCGCAAACCCAGCCTCCCGGCGTCGGCCCTCACCGGTGCGCTGATCGTGCTCCTGGCCGACTTCTTCGCCTCCAACATTGCACCCGTCATCCTTGACGGGACCGTCCTCCCGGTCGGCGTCGTCACCGGCGCCCTCGGTGCCCCCTTCCTGTTGTGGCTGCTGGTCACGTCGAACCGAAAGGAGGCCTGAGATGGCCGTCCTTAATGCCCAGGACCTTACGCTGCAATACGAGCAGCGCAAAGTGGTGGAGGGCCTGTCCACCGAAATCCCCGAGGGTAAAGTGACCATGATCGTGGGCGCCAACGCCTGCGGAAAGTCCACTTTGCTCCGCGGCCTTTCGCGCCTGCTGAAGCCGGCCGGTGGTGCCGTCACGCTGGACGGCAAGAATATCCACAGCCGCCCCGCCAAGGAACTTGCCCGGACCCTCGGCCTGCTGCCCCAGCACCCCACCGCCCCGGACGGCATTACCGTCCGCGACCTGGTGGGCCGGGGCCGGTACCCGCACCAAGGCTTCTTCCGGAGTTGGAGCGAGTCCGACGACGCCGCGGTGCAGCGTGCGCTGGACGCCACGGACACGCTGGAGCTTGCTGAGCGGGACATCGATGAACTCTCCGGCGGGCAGCGTCAGCGCGTGTGGATCGCCATGGCCCTGGCCCAGGAAACCGACGTTCTGCTGCTGGACGAGCCCACCACCTACCTGGACCTGGCGCACCAGGTTGAGGTCCTGGACCTGATCACCGACCTCAACCGCAGCCGCGGCACCACCGTGGCGATCGTGCTGCACGATCTCAACCTTGCTGCACGCTACGCGGACCACGTCATCGCCATGAAAGGCGGGTGCATCGTGGCCGAAGGCGCCGCCACTGCAGTGGTCACGGAGGAACTTGTGTTCAACGTTTTCGGCTTGGAATCCCGGGTGGTCCCGGACCCCATTTCAGGCACACCGCTGATCGTCCCCATCGGACGCCACCACGCACGTACCGCTTCAACCAACGAACTGGAGATCGCATCATGAGTGCACAACCGACCCAGGCCAAAGCAAGCGCCGCAGTGGAACCCATGACCCTCGCCTTCGATGTCACTGTGACCGCGGTGCAGGAGCTCAGCCCCAACTTCCGCAGGATCACTTTCGGCGGATACTGCCTGCGGGACTTTGGAGTGGCCGGTGACACCCTGGACCTGCGCGTGAAGCTGATGATTCCTTCCATCGACGACGCCGGCCGGATCATCCCCTTGCCCACCTTCACCATGGAGGAGGCCGGCTGGTACCAGGAGTGGCTTGCCATGGACCCGGCCGTCCGCGGCAGCATGCGCACCTACACCGTGCGTTCCGAACGCCTGGATGCCGTGTACCCGGAAATCGACATCGACTTCGTGATGCACTTCGACGACGCCGGCAATGGTGGACCCGCAGCCAACTGGGCCGCTGCCGCGAAGCCCGGCGATGCCCTCACCATCATCGGCCCCAACAACAGGGCAGCGCAGTGCACCACCGCCGGAGCCTACGGCGGCATCGAATGGCGTCCGGGCCTGGCGCAGCGCGTGCTCCTTGCGGGCGACGAAACTGCCGTTCCCGCCATCAGCGCCATTCTGGAGAGCCTGCCTGCGGACATGACCGGCCACGCCTTCCTGGAAGTACCCTCAGCTGCTGATTTCCAGGACATCTCCACCGCTGCAGACATCCAGATCACCTGGCTGGCACGTGGGGCTGCCATTGGCCGCTCCCGCCCGCACGGTGAGCTGCTCAAAGAGGCTGTTGCCAAGGCCGTTCCCGTTCCCGGCTGGGTTGGACTCAAGGGCGCAGGATCCGCGGCGGGTCCGGAGCCCGAGGACGTCAACGTGGATCAGGACATCCTGTGGGAAACCCCGCAACGCATGGACGCAGCAGCCATCGAGGCCACCAAGAACCCCACGCTGCCTGCCGGAGCCTTGCCCTTCTACGCCTGGATCGCCGGCGAAGCATTCGTGATCAAGGAGATGCGCCGCTACCTGGTGCGGGACGTTGGTATCGACCGCAAGCAGGTTGCCTTCATGGGCTACTGGCGACGAGGAAAAGCGGAGGGCTAAGCCCCTGGGTGCGGGCCGGGCCGCCCGCAGCGGCGGTTTTGCCGTCGCTTAGACACGGCCCATAGGTGACGTTGCGGTCGCTGGGCGACCTTCACATCACGATGGGCCGCGATGCGCTCCTACCCAAAACCGCCGCCGCGGCCGTGAACGCCCCACCTTCCGATGCTCTCTCACTTCCCGACGGTTTTTGGGCGTTGCTCTCTCACATCCCGTTCGTTGTGTTCATTTGGGGTTGGCTCTGGTGTAACCGGGGGCGGGTAGCGTCGCTGCCGTGCGGGAGGAACTCGGGGACGGGAACAGCGTTCGACGGCGGTATGTCGCCATCGGGGACTCCTTCACCGAAGGCGTGGGGGACCTCAGCCCGGTGTTGCCCAACGGGGTGCGCGGCTGGGCAGACAGGGTGGCCGAGAAGTTGGCCAAGGACCAGCCCGGCTGGGAGTACGCCAACTTGGCCGTGCGCAGCAAGAGGCTCCGGCACATCATCGATGAACAACTTGAGCCAGCCCTCGCCATGGAACCGACGCTCGTTACGGTCTATGCAGGGGGTAACGACATCCTCGATTTCGGTACAGACATGGATGCTCTCCTCAATGACTACGAGATGCTGGTCGCGCGCCTCAGCGAAAGCGGGGCGACGCTGGTCCTGTTCACTGGCTTCGATGTTAAAGTCTCGGCGGTCCTGGAGCCTTTCAAGAAGCGAAACACCCTGTACAACCAACGGGTCCGGGAAATTGCGGCCAAGTACGGTGCGGTGCTGGTGGATTATTGGTGCTTCGATGCCTTTAAGGACAAACGGATGTGGGCTCCTGACCGCCTGCACATGTCTAAAGCCGGGCACAAGTACTTAGCCGCGCAGGTCCTCAATCACTTGAATGTGCCCCACAAGATCAGGCCAAAGGAATGGGAACCACCGTCGCGGGTGACGCTCCGGGAGTGGGAACGAGCCCAACGCCGCTGGGTCAACGATTGGGTGGTTCCGTTGTTCGGGCGGAAACTGCGGGGCGTGACTTTGGGTGATTCCACACAGGCCCGGTGGCCGGAGCCCGTCAAGGTTCCCCGCAAGGGCGGTCTTAGGAAGCTGGTTGAAAGCAAGGCGCAGGATGTGAGAGAGCGCCCGGCTGGGGAGGGTGAGATGTGAGAGAGCGCCCGGCTGGGGAGGGTGAGATGTGAGAGAGCGTGCGGAAAGCTCTAGCTGTCCAGCAGATTCTCGTAACCCTCGGCCACACTGGTCGCCGTGAATTCAATGATCTCGAACTCCGCCACACCGTTGCTGTAAAACGGGTCCTTGGCCAGCGAAGCATCCAACGTGGCCCGGTCCACTTTGGACAGCAGCACGCCTCCCGTGGCAGGGACGCGACGTCCGGACGCAAGGAAGATGCCGCCGTCGAACGCGTCCTTAAGCCAGGCCATGTGGCCCGGGCGGTGGAAGTCGACAATTTCGTCGGGAACTTTATAGTTCAATGAGACGACAAACATGCCGCCAGCCTATCGCCTGAGCAGGGGCGGCGACCTAGGAATCAGCGAATTCTCATAAGATGGAGGCATGACTCAACCCCGCTGGCTGAATGCCGACGAACGCCGTGCTTGGCTGGCCCTGCTGAGCATCAACACCTTGCTCCCCTCGGCGTTGGACACCCAGCTTCAGTCGGCAGGCAAACTGTCCTTGTTCGACTACAACGTGCTCGCGATGCTCTCCGAGACCGAGGGCCGGTACCTGCCTATGAGTGAGCTCGCTGCGCGGACCAGTGCCTCCCTGTCACGGCTTTCGCACGTCGTCACCAAGCTGCAGAAACGCGGCTGGGTGGAACGGCAGGCGCACCCCGGCGACGCCCGTGTGACCGTTGCCCACCTGACGGACGCCGGTATGTCCACCATCGTGTCCCTCGCCCCGGGGCATGTTGAATCAGTGCGGACGCTGATGCTCGATTCGCTCAGCCCCGACGACGTCGCGGATCTTGCCCGCATCGGTGAGAAAATCGTGGCCCGCTTGGACAACAACCACTGGATCCTCCGTGACTCGTAACCCCCTTTACGGGTGCTTTGTGGCCTCGGGCGCCGAAGTGGCAGACTGACGGCATGGATTTTTCTGCCCGTTATGTTGCCTTGGGGGACTCGTTTACTGAGGGCGTCGGAGACGACGATCCCACCCGCCCCAACGGTGTTCGCGGCTGGGCCGACGTCGTCGCCGGGCAGTTGGCGCACAGCAACGCCGACTTCGGCTACGCCAACCTGGCGATCCGCGGCCGGAAGCTGCGCCAGATCATGGCCGAGCAGGTTGACGCCGCCGTCGCCATGAACCCCACCTTGGTAACGCTGTACGCGGGGGCTAACGACATCCTGCGGCCGAAGATCGATATTGACTCACTTTTGGACGAGTACGACGCCGGCATTGCCAAGTTGAGCGCGTCCGGCGCCACCGTGGTCCTCTTCACGGGCTTTGACGCCAAGGGATCCAAAGTTTTCAGCGCCATGCGCGGGCGGACTGCCATCTACAACGAGCTGGTGCGGGAAATCGCGGACAACCACGGTGCGTTGCTGGTGGACTACTGGCGTTTTGATGAGTACAACGATTGGCGCCTCTGGGGTGAGGACAGGATGCACATGTCCTCGGCCGGACACGTCAACATGGCCAAACGGGTCCTGGATGTCCTGGAACACGAGCATGCGGTGGAGGTGCCGGAACTTGCCCCGATCCGCCTGGCCAACCGCGTGGAAACCCTCAAGGCCAATGCGCGCTGGGTGAAGGAATCGGCTGCACCGTGGGTATCACGGAGGCTCCGTGGAGTTTCCTCCGGTGATGGACTCAGCCCCAAGTACGCGGAACTGATCAAGCCCTTTTAGGCGCGGAAGCTTTTAGGCACGGAAGCCCGGTGTTGCCAGCAACGACCCGTCGCGCTGGACCGCCAGGACATCCACGCCCCACTGCTCCACCGCGTGATCCAACGCCCGGGTGCCGCCAGCAACAATCGCTGTTGCCAGCACGTCCGCTGTGACGATCTCCGTCGCCGCGACCGATACCTGGATGAATTCCGGGCGATCCGAGCCGGCTGTCCAGATATGCTCTCCGCGCTCGGCGGACCCCGAAGTAGCAAGGGCCCGGTTGGCCGCCAGCGGGTAGGCGCCAAGCAGTGACTGACGATCCCCGGGGTCCACGATGCCGGCCAACCAGGGACCCGCTGCCGCCTTGGTTTCCGGTGATCCGCTGACCAGTACGTCCCCGCCGGCATTTATGCACCAGTCCTGAAGCCCCAAGGCCCGGAGGGACACCGCGGCTTCCCGGACTGCGTGCGCTTTGACGATTCCCGAAAGATCGATCCTGCCGTCCGGGCGCTCTGCCGTGAAAGCCCCATCAGTGGCCAATCGCCATTCCGAGGCCTCTGTGTACAGGTCGCGGAGAGACTCGGATGCATAAGCCAGAGCCAGCTCGCCGCTGTTGATTCTGTTTGCTTCGGACCCGGACCGGTAGAGGCTGAACGTCAGGTCGAGGCTGGCAAAGATCCCTTCCAGGACCTCGACGGCGGACTCCAGCTCGTCCACGGCGGTATCAGGTGCGGAGGTGCTCGCCACCGTCAGGCTCACCACGGTGCCCATGCTGTGGAAGGTCCGCGCACGGAGCTGCGGGCGGCTAGAAGTTTGCTGCATCGAGGGCCGCCTGGAGGGAGGTGAGGTAGGCGTCGCTGGTGATGGTTGCGCCGCCTACCGTTTGGACATTGGCCGATTGTGCCTGGAGGACTTCAGACCGCAATACGGGGGCCGCGCGACTGCTGATCTGGGCGGACTTTCGTTCCGCGTCGGTCAGCTGCAGTGGGGTGATCTCGGTGATTTTGCCGGCTTGGATGGTGACCCGGACCTGCACGGAACCGTAGCGGGTCTGGACGGTGGAACCGTCGTACGTTGCCGCCGTCGTACTTCCCGTCCCTGTGCTGCCGGTGCTGCCTGAGTTGCCGGTACTGCCGGTGTCAGAAGAGCCGGTGCTGCCGTTGGACCCGCTGCTGCCTGTCCCGGAACCTTCGCTCGCGGCGGATCCGGCGCCGCCGCCGGTGGTGTTGCTGCTGAGGCTGGTGGTGGCTGTGCCAGTCTCGGCCACGTGCGATCCCGATTGCCACCCCGCCAGCAGGATGCCTGCCGATGCAACGGCTGTTGCCAAAGCTGCCCGTATTCTCACCAGTCGAACCTTTCGTAGTGGAGTTGCTGTGCGGGGACGCCTGCCAGTTCGACGTCCCGGATGACGGACGCAGCCCAGGGGGACGGCCCGCAGACATAAACATCGGCGTCCGCGATGCCCCGAACGTAGGAATGGAGTCCAAAACCTGCCTGGACTGCGTCCTGGGGAAGCCAGGCGTGATCGCCCTGCGAACGTGGGCCCAGAAGGTGGAACAGGGTGACGCCCCGGGCTTTGCAGAGGGCCATGATCTCCTGGCCCAGGAACAACTCCGAGTCTTGGTGGCCACGGAGCAGAACGGTTGCTTCGCCGGGCTGGAACGGTGTTGTTTCGAGCAACGAGCGCAGGGGAGTAATCCCAATGCCGGCACCGATCATCACCACCTTGTTCCGGGTCCTGGCGGCCGTGCTGAACATGCCGTAGGGTCCTTCGATTGCCACTTTGGTGCCGGGCCTGATGTGCGCAAGCTTGGCCGTGCCTTTGCCAAGCGTGCGTACGGTGATGCGGAGTTTGCCGGGCTGATTGCCCCTCCCTGGAATGGGCTCTGCCGACAGGCTGAACGGATGGGGCTGCCACCAGTGCCCGGGGGCCAGGAACCTCCAGAAGAAGAACCGGCCGCCGGCCCCGGACAAGCGCTCCAGATTTCTTCCGGTCATTTCGATGCTGAAGACATCCGCCGAAACACGGACCACCCTGCTCACCGTGAGCTGGTGCTTGAAACTGGCGGCAATGGGTTGGTAGATCCGGAACCAAAGCAGTGCCGCGCCGGTTCCCACACAGAGCAACAACCAGTACCAGCGCTGCCACGTGCCCTCCGCAAACAGGCCGCCCACACTGAATTGGTGCGGGATGGCAGTCCCCACTGCGGCGTAGGTGAGCAGGTGGACTACGTACCAGAATTCGTAGGGGAACTTGCGGCGGACCGCCACCAGGGACGTCACCACCACGGCAAAGAACAGGGCCATGGAGACGAAAGCCAGCCACATATCCGGAACATTCACCCACAACGAGATTGATTCACTGACAGGATCCAGTCCTTCTGCGGCGCCGTACCCGATAGCCAGCAGCACGCCGTGGGCAAGCAGAAGATAGAGCGCCGGCTTGCCCAACCATTTGTGGACTTCCAGGGCGCGGTCATGGCCGATGGTGTTGTCAATGAACGGGATCCGGGCTGCCAGAAGCAGCATCAGCAAAACCACATCCATGCCGATCAGTCCTGCAATGATTCCCAGCGCCGTCATGGTTCCGGCGAACGAGGAGAACCCGCTGATACCGCCATCGGCCAGCCACAGCGCCACCGCCGCCACGGGTGACAACCACGCAAGGAAACCCAGGACGTCGGTCCGGGCCAGCCGCCGTCGTGCCTGTGTGTGGAAACGTTCGACGGCGGCGGGCCGCTTGCGTTTCGCCCCTTCCGGGGCGCTATTCGCCGGTGCGTCGGAGGTGAGTAGCGAGGTCATGAATCAAGACTCGCCACGATTCCTTTCATTCTGCTGTGAAAGGCCTGACGGAGGCTTATGATTCCTGATTGGTCTTAATTTGGCCTGACCCGTAGAATAGTTAGGCGCTAGGTAGTGCGGATCGTGTGCAATTGCTCCGGTTGGTGGTGAAGGTCAGTCTGACTGACATCCCGTTGGCCGGTAGTTAGGGGCTCAAGTTGCGTGCATTCCTGTATTCGCCCGGTATCCCAGGTTCTGATCCAGTGGTTTCCACTGCCCGGACCTGAGGCCAACCTTCTTCGCCGCAGTTGCTGCGGAAACTACCGAAATGGTTTGGAACGGATGCGGACGCTGCCTGTCGCACGGTAACGCAGGAACATCTGCACGCCGTTACATTCAATCTTTGGAGGAGAGTCATGGCAGCACACTGCCAAGTGACCGGAGCCGAGCCGGGCTTTGGACACAGCATTTCGCACTCGCACCGTCGCAACAAGCGTCGGTTCGACCCGAACATTCAGAAGAAGCGCTACTGGGTTCCGTCCCTGCGCCGTAATGTCACGCTGACCCTGTCAGCCCGTGGCATCAAGACCATCGACGTACGCGGCATCGACTCAGTCGTTGCTGACATCCTGGCACGAGGAGTAAAGCTCTAATGGCAAAGGACAAGGACGTACGTCCGATCATCAAGCTGAAGTCCACTGCGGGCACCGGTTACACCTACGTAACCCGCAAGAACCGTCGTAACGATCCTGACCGCCTGGTCTTGAAGAAGTACGACCCCAAGATCCGCCAGCACGTCGAATTCCGAGAGGAGCGCTAAACACATGGCGAAGAAGTCCAAGATTGCTCGCAACGAGCAGCGCAAGGTCATTGTTGAGCGTTACGCTGCCAAGCGTCTCGAACTGAAGAAGACCCTGGTTGACCCCAACGCGACTGACGAAGCACGCGAAGCTGCACGCCTCGGCCTGCAGAAGCTGCCCCGCAACGCCTCCCCGATCCGTCTGCGTAACCGCGACCAGATCGACGGCCGTCCCCGTGGCACGCTCCAGAAGTTCGGTATCTCCCGTGTTCGCTTCCGCGACATGGCTCACCGTGGTGAGCTCCCGGGCATCACCAAGTCTTCCTGGTAATCACGAAGCTCTGAAAGGGTCGGCAACCGTTATGGTTGCCGGCCCTTTTGCGTTTAAGCGTGCCTTCTGGTGCCGGGCCCTCTGTCGTTGGCGCGGGCGTGGCGCGGTGGGTGGTTGGTGGGGAGTCTGGTTGGTGGGGTTGGCGCTGTGTCTGGTTGGGTCGGTTGGTGGGGTTGGCGCGGTGTCTGGTTGGGTCGGTTGGTGGGGTTGGCGCGGTTGGCGCGGTGTCTGGTTGGGTCGGTGGCGGCGGTCATCCTCTGTGCGCTCGGTCGTTCCTCCCTTGGACGCGTGCTGCCGGATGACCGCCTCCACCTTCCGACGCTCTCTCACGTCCCGCGGGTTTTTGTGGATCGCTCTCTCACTTATTTGCCGTTTTTGGGCGTCGCTCTCTCACTTCCCGCGGGTTTGGGGGCGTCGCTCTCTGGTTTTGCGGGTTGGGTGGGTGTTCGACGGCGGGTGGTTGTGGTGTGTTCGGGGTCTTGCCTTTGGCGGGATGGCTGGGTTGTGTGATGGGCTTCACTAAGGTTGTTTTTCTCGGGTTTATGTTGGTTTGGGGCCTTGATGAGCGAGTTCGGCCCGTGTTTTCGGGGTTTTGGGTTCGATATGGGGGCGATTTGTACCGAGGCCCGTGGGCGTGTAATGTCTTCTGAGTCGCCGCGAGTGAGACAGCTTGGAGCTGAGAACCGCGGAGGCCAACCCCTTTGATAACAGCCTGAAAATTGGCATGCTTTTGAGTGTGCACGTGGCGGGTGGGGCCGAGGCCTGGATCGGGAATCGCGGAAACGTTGATTTGCAAAGATCTGGCTGATCGGGTAAGTTTGAAAAGTTGCTCCGGAGCGATCCAGTTGAGGCTGGTGGTACTGCTCTGGGATAGTGACCTGTTGTTTGAGAACTCAATAGTGTGCCAAGTTTGTTGATACCGATTGTTTTTTTGA
>NZ_JAMOIT010000023.1:0-90026 GCF_023656375.1 Paenarthrobacter sp. TYUT067 | reverse complement strand
TCGACGTGATAACAGGCTCAACCGGAGCATCCATTTTCGCCATCACACTCATGGTCGTCCTGCCCCTGACCGGTGCATTGCTGTCCCTTCGTAAGACGAACTCGGCTGGCATTCAAGACCACTGAACTACGCGACCGACATCGCACCCAGTGTCAGCACTGGACTGGACGGCCTGCACCACCCCCACACCCGCGGCAACAAACACAGCTGCCGGGAATACGACGAACTTCTCCGGCGGGGTTGACAGTTTTCGCAAAAAATAGCCGTAACGCCATGGAGGCAACGAATGAATGAAAATCAATCAAGAGTCGTAATCGTTACCGGCGGCGCGAGCGGCATCGGTCGCGCAATCGTCGAGCGCTTTCTGGAGGAGGGCGACAAAGTAGCGATTGCAGACGTCAACCTTAAGGCCGCCGAGCAGGTCGTCGCGGACTTGCAGCAACCCCCGAGTCGACTGCGGGCAATCGCAACCGACGTGACCAAGGAAGAAAGCGTCAGCCGGGCATTTGATGCTGTGGTTCACGCGTGGAATCGCGTGGATGTCGTGTGCGCGAACGCTGGCATCTATCCCGGTGCCCGGATGGAGGACATCACGGAAGACGATTGGCAACTTGTTCAAAACGTCAACTTGAGGGGGGCCTTCTATTGCGTGAAGCACGCCGCCCGGTTGATGCGGAAGCAGGAGTTCGGACGGATCGTCATCACTTCCTCAATCACGGGGGCAGTCACAGGGTTCCCTGGCTGGACGCACTACGGAGCCTCCAAGGCGGGTCAATTAGGGATGATGCGATCTGCCGCACTGGAGCTGGCGAAAACGGGGATCACTGTCAACGCTGTGATGCCGGGGAACGTTCGCACTCCTGCTTGGGACGACCTGTCCGAGGATTACATCGCATCGACAGTGAAAAGTATCCCTGTTGGCAGACTGGCGACTCCAGCAGATATTGCGCACGCGGTCAGCTTCTTTGCCGATCGCAGATCCTCCTACATCACAGGCCAGACTGTCATCGTCGATGGTGGTCAGATTCTTCCAGAGATTCAGCTGCCTGACTAACAGTTATATTCAACGCGAGTGGCTAGGGCGTCACGGTGCCCCGAAGTTGCGTGGACCTTCCGCCCGGATTCCATGAGTTTCCGGGCGGGAACTGCTCGAGGGCATGATCGCCGAGGTCCTTGGGGGCACCGTCGACCCGACGAGCCCGTTGGCGAACCGCTGCACGCCGACTTCATCGGCTCCCTCACCCCCATACATGGCGGCGGTCAGCGTCGAGGCGCTCCTTCACGGGGCCACCCGCATGGAGGAGCGCGCCACGGCAGCAGGTGTCGACGTCACCCTTTCCATCGGTGAGGGCCGGCAGCACGCCTACCCTTTCCTGGCCGGACGTCCCGACCTCGTAGCGCGGGAGTTTGAGAAGGCCGCCGCCTGGTACCGGAAGTAGCAACCATCCATCATCCACCACTCTCACCCAGCATCAGAACAACAAAGGAGTTCGCCATGACTGTAAAGACCACCGGCCGCACCGTTGACGCCGTCGTCATCGGTGCAGGCTTCGGCGGCATCTACGCCGTCCACAAGCTGCACAACGAACTAGGCCTCACCACGGTCGGTTTTGACAAGGCCGCCGGCCCCGGCGGCACCTGGTACTGGAACCGCTACCCGGGTGCCCTCTCCGACACCGAGAGCTACGTCTACCGGTTCTCCTTCGACCGCGACCTGCTGCAGAGCGGCACATGGAAGAACACCTACGTCACCCAGCCCGAGATCCTGGAATACCTTGAGGACGTCGTCGACCGTTTCGGCCTGCGCCGGCACTTCCGCTTCGGAACCGAGGTCAAGTCCGCCATCTACTTGGAGGATGAGGCTCTGTGGGAGGTCACCACGGACGCCGGCGACGTGTACCGCGCGAAGTACGTCGTCAACGCGGTCGGACTACTCTCTGCCGTCAACCTGCCGAACCTGCCTGGCCTGGACACCTTCGAAGGCGACATCATCCACACCGCCGCCTGGCCCGAGGGCAAGGACCTCGCAGGCCACCGCGTCGGCGTCATTGGCACCGGCTCCACCGGCCAGCAGGTCATCACGGCCCTGGCACCGGAGGTCGAGCACCTGACCGTTTTCGTCCGGACCCCACAGTACTCCGTCCCGGTCGGCAATCGCCCCGTCACGACGCAGCAGATCGATGCCGTCAAGGCCGATTACGATCGGATCTGGGAACAGGTTAAGGCTTCCTCCGTGGCCTTCGGATTCGAGGAGAGCACCGTGCCGGCGTTGGCTGTCTCGGAGGAGGAGCGCCGCCGCGTCTTCGAGGAGGCTTGGCAGCATGGCGGCGGATTCCGCTTCATGTTTGCCACCTTCGGTGACATCGCCACGAACGAGGAAGCCAACGAGGCAGCAGCGTCCTTCATCCGTTCCAAGATCGCCGAAATCATTGAGGACCCGGAGACGACCCGCAAGCTGATGCCGACAGGCTTGTTCGCCCGGCGCCCGCTGTGCGATAACGGCTACTACCAGGTCTTCAACCGGCCGAACGTGGAAGCCGTCGCCATCAAAGAGAACCCCATCCGCGAAGTCTCCGCCAAGGGTGTGGTGACCGAGGACGGTGTCCTGCACGAAATGGATGTGATTGTCTTCGCCACCGGGTTTGACGCCGTGGACGGCAACTACCGGCGGATGGAGATCCGCGGCCGCGAAGGCCTAAGCATCAACGATCACTGGGACGGCCAGCCGACCAGCTACCTGGGCATCTCCACGGCGAACTTCCCCAACTGGTTCATGGTGCTGGGCCCGAACGGCCCGTTCACAAATCTGCCGCCGAGCATCGAGACACAGGTCGAGTGGATTGGCGACACGATCGAATACGCCGAGCGCAACGGGCTGCGGGCGATTGAGCCCACGCCAGAGGCCGAGTCCGAATGGACCGAGACCTGCACCCAGATTGCCAATATGACGCTGTTCACCAAGGTCGACTCGTGGATCTTCGGCGCGAACATTCCGGGCAAAAAGCCCAGCGTACTGTTCTACCTCGGCGGTTTGGGTAGCTACCGTGCCGTCTTGGACGACGTCACCACTACTGGATACCGCGGCTTCGAGCTCAAAGCGGCCGACCAGGTCCCGGCCTAGGTGTAATTCCCACACCTAGGGCGCGTACCCCAAGTAGCAGGGCTCCGATGGAGCACGGCTTACAGAGTAGTGGCAGTGAGATGATTTCTGACCCGGACCTGTCGATGGTTAGAAATTCCCGAGTCACGATCCGCAAGCACAATCAATACAGCGAATTGCGATACGAAAGGCAGCTTCATGGGAGACCATGCAGATTGGAATGATTTGGCCGGCCGGCAGGTCCAAGTTCAGAAAGGAGGGCAAACCATCAGGACGGGGTATGTCAAGGATGTAGCGGTTACTGAGGACGCTCTCTGGCTGGAAGCCTACGGCGCCGAACCTCGAACCCTGTACACAAAAGCGCAGGGCTATACCGCCCTAGCTATCCCAGTCAGCGATGTGAGCACGTCATGAACATCCAGGATGTGAAACCCCTCGAAATCAAGGTCCAAGACAGGGCCTCCATGGACGAAGACATCACGGCGGCGGTTGACCGGATGATCGAGGAGGCGAGGCGGCAACGAATGCATGGCGTCCTGGTGACCCGGCTCGGAGATGGGCACTTCGTCGTCGGGCTCAGCAATGCAGTCCCCTTCGGCTATACGGAACAACTCGATTTCCGACGCCTAACCGGCTGAGGGTCCGGACACCGTTTCGGCGTTCCAGCCGTTTGGTGGCCCCTTCGAGTAAAGCGTGGTGAGGCCCTCGGCCACGCTGGGGTCCAAAGCGAGCCAACAGAGCCGTACGGCCGGGAGTTACCGGTTCAGCGACGAAGTCATTAACAGGGGCACGACCGTCCTGATCATTTTGATGTCCGGGATGGTGGGTGGCGGCTTCCTTCTCTGGTTCATAGCCGACACCTTTCTTGACGGTGAGACGCGGGACATCATCGGAATCTCTGGTGCGTGCGTCCTCATCGCCGGAGTCACGCTGCCCGTCGCGGCATCAAGTGGCCATACACCTGCTCGGTTGTTCGCGTAGATGCGTGCCCCAGGCGGCGGGAGACGGTGAAGAGCGAGACCCGTCCTGAATCAGCCAGGACGCTTGGGTGTGGCGCAGGTCGTGGATTCGGGGTGACTTCTTCAGGCCACGGGCCTGGGCCTCCTCCACTTCGGGAACCCAGTAGTGGTGCCAGTACAGCTTGTGGACAATGCGCTCGCCCTTGGGCGTGGTGAACAGAAGATCTGAGCCTGGCCGGCGGGCCACTAGCGGAATCAGGACCTCAACCAAATGAGGATTCAAGGAAACCGCTCATCCTCTGCCTTTTCGCCAGACGGCAACTGGACGCCCCGGCACGGATTATCCTTCCGGTATCCGAGACAGCCGCCGTCTCCGTCGCCGAGAAAATCAAGTCTTGGTTGTTCTTGTTGGTTTTTGCCGACCGGCCTTTGGTCTGCATCGTCTTCATCCAATAGGTCAAATGCCGGTAGTCGAGCTTGTCCACCGGGATATGCCCAATCACGTCCTCGATGTGCAGCTTCAACATGGTCTGATACGTGTGGACGGCGCCAACGGAAGGCCGGACCAGGCGTCAAGGAGTCGCTTCAGGGTGATGGCTTCGGATTCCGTGGGCAGCGTGATGCCCTGTTCCGTGCGGTTGGCCGGGTCCCGCCAGCAGACCATAAAGGACGTCGTACCGTCCTTTTTCTGCGTTTTCGAATGCTAGCCATAGAAAAAATGCTGCGCCGCTGTCCACACTTTTAGTACTTTTGTCCACATTCAGCGCCCCAAAGGGCGGCTGACCTGAGGAAACACTGTGCCCGCGGTGGGACTCGAACCGGGTTCCGGCCCTTGAATTTCCGCCACTCCCCCGAAAACATCCGCAATCCGGGCCCGTCCGGCACCAGTACGACCCGATCCGAAGCCCAGGGTGTGCACATTGTGCACACCCTCTTCCTTTGCCCACCTCGGCGCCCCCAACAGGGTCTCTAAACGGCAGCCCCGAGCGGGGCGCGATTTGGCTCCAATATGAAGAGTAGGCCTCCAGTACCGGTGCGGCCCTGCATGAGCTCCGCACTTCGGGGCGGCTCTCCTGCCGGAAATCGACGACATCATGGTCGCGGGTCCCTCCTCTCCGAAGTTCTCATGGAGAAACGAGGAACAACCTGCGTGACCAACCGACAGGCCGGTCTCCAGGAAGTGAGCACGGACCCCCAAGGCGCAGCGGAGCCGACCGCGACGACTCTTCCCCCGGCCAAGAGGTGCTCGACTGGCTGGTGGCAGGAAACTGATAGCGGATACTACGTCACCCTAAGCTGACGATAGGGCCCACATATTCACTGTCCGATTAGCGTTTTGCACGCCAAGCTGAAATTCCCCGAAGACGGAAGGACCGGTTGCGCTGACCATGTCAGCGCAGCCGGTCCTTCCGGGGTGTTTCCCATCAGCGGGACCGGTCGCGCCCCCGCCACCGGAAGTGGGTCAGTTGGAGGGGAAGTTGTAGGAGGCGCCGGAGGCGTGGTGTGATTCCGGCCAGCGGGAGGTGACGACCTTGCCGCGGGTGTAGAAGGAGACGCCTTCGGGGCCGTAGATGTGCTTGTCGCCGAAGAGCGAGGCCTTCCAGCCGCCGAAGGAGTAGTAGGCAACCGGCACCGGCAGGGGGACGTTGATGCCGATCATGCCGACATCCACGGAGCGCTGGAACTTCCGTGCTGCGGCGCCGGAGGAGGTGAAGATGGCGGTGCCGTTGCCGTAGGGGTTGGCGTTGATGAGCTTGATGCCGGCATCGAGGTCCTCGACCCGGACCACCACGAGGACGGGTCCGAAGATTTCCTCGGTGTAGGCGGTCATTTCGGTCTTGACGTGGTCCAGGACGGTGGGACCGACCCAGAAGCCGTCCTCGTGACCGGGGACGATTAGGTCGCGGCCGTCCACCACCATGGCGGCGCCGGCCTGTTCGGCTTCGGTAATGGTCTTGACGATGAACTCGCGGGAGTCAGCGCTGATCACCGGGCCCATGTCGGCATCCGGCGCGGTGCCGTTCATGACCTTGACGTCCAGCGCGCGTTCTTGAACCTTCTTGACGAGCAGGTCGGCGGCGTCGCCCACGGCGACCGCTACGGAGATGGCCATGCAACGCTGCCCTGCGGAGCCGAACGCTGCGGCGGCCAGGTGGTCGGCGGCGTTGTCGAGGTCGGCGTCAGGCAGCACGATAGCGTGGTTCTTCGCCCCGCCCAGGGCCTGGACGCGCTTGCCGTGGGCGGTGGCCACTTCCAGGATGTGCTTGGCGACCGGGGTAGAGCCGACGAAGGAGATGCCGTCCACGTCGGGGTGGGTCAACAGGCCCGAGACCACTTCACGGTCGCCGTGCAGGACCTGGAAGACGCCGTCGGGCAGGCCGGCCTGCTTCCAGAGCTTGGCGAGCAGCATGGCCGCAGACGGTACCCGGTGGGAGGGCTTGAGGATGAAGGCGTTGCCGGTGGCGATTGCCATCGGCGCCATCCACAGCGGCACCATGACCGGGAAGTTGAACGGGGTGATGCCGGCGACGACGCCGATCGGCTCGCGGAAGGAGAACACGTCGATGCCGGTGGAGACCTGGTCGGAGTATTCGCCCTTGAGTAGCTGCGGGATGCCGCAGGCGAACTCGATGACTTCCAGGCCGCGGCCGATTTCGCCCTTGGCGTCGGAGAGGACCTTGCCGTGCTCGGATGTGATCAGTTCGGCGAGGTCGTCCACATGGGAGGCGACGAGTTCGCGGAACTTGAACAAAACGGCAGTGCGCTTGGCCAGGGAAATGTCACCCCAAGTGAGGGCCGCAGCCTTGGCGGCGGCGACGGTTGCGTCCAGGTCCGCCCGGTTCGCCAGCCGCAGCTCCGCGGTAACGGCGCCGGTCGCGGGGTTGTAGACGGGTTTGGTGTCGGTCCCGGTGCCTGCTGTCTCGGCTCCGCTGATGAAGTGGGTGATGACGGTCATTACTGCTCCTGAAGTAAGTGGTGTTTCACGGCGTGAACTTTTTCGACGGTCCGTGGGAGTCCTGTGGCGAGGGATTCGTGGATGGCGAGCCGGACGGCCAGGTTTTGCTCCGTGAGTTCCCTATGGATGACCTCGTGTCCTGAGCTGCGGGCCCAGACGCTGAACCGTTCGATTTCGACCTTGAATTGGTCTTCGGCGATGTCGAAGCCCTCGGTGCTGCCGTCCCTAAGCGAAACGGTCACCCGTGCTGGGGCTCCCGGGTCCGGGTCGAACGCCTGGTCGAGCGTGATGTGTCCCTTGGTGCCGATGACCTGGAACGTGTGCGTCATGGGTCCTTCGAAGCCGCAGTCAAAGGTTCCAATGACGCCGTCGTAATCCAGGATCGCGGCGACGGTGGTCTCGACTGGGTCCGTTGGACTTGTTCCTTTGGCGTAGACGCTAACCGGGCTCCGTCCCATGACCATGTTCATGATGTCGATGGCATAGCATCCGACGTCGTTGACGGCACCGCCTTCGAGGCCCGCCTGCAGACGGACCTCTCCCGGGCTGCGGTCCATGACGAAGTGGAATCGTGCATGCATGGAGACAACCTGGCCGATGCGGCCGGCGTCTATGAACTCGCGGACTTTCTGGTGCTGGGGGTGGAAGCGGTACATGAACGCTTCCATGAGGTTCACGCCGTTCCGGTCACAGGCCTCGACGACGCGGGTGTAGTCCTCCAGGCTTCCGACCAGTGGCTTCTCGCAGAGGATGTCCTTGCCTGCCTCGGCGGCTGCGATGATCCATTCAGCGTGGAGCCCGTTGGGGAAGGGAAGGTAGACGGCTTCGATGTTCGGATCAGCAAGCAGTTCTTCGTGCGAGGCGTAGGCGGTCGGGATGTCAAAACGGGCGGCGACCCCGGCGGCCCGCCCGCTGGGGCTGCTGATCGCCGAGACGACGGCGTTGCGGGCTTTCTGCATCCCCGGCAGGAACCGGTCCTGGGCGATGCGGGCGGTGGTGAGCACGCCCCAGCGCACTGCGCTCATTTGGAGAGCTCGGCTTCCAGCTCCCGGAGGAACGCCACGGACTGACGGACATCCCGGACGGGGCCTTCGTTGGCAGGTTCGGATTCCAGGATGGTGTCCTGCTCCATCGTGAACCACCCGCTGTACCCTGCATCAAGGAGGTTCCGGACGATGTCGGCGATCCCGACGTCACCCTGGCCCAGGGGGACGTACATTCCGGTCTTGACACCGTCGGTGTAGGAGATTTCGCCGTTCTGAACACGCTCCGCGACGGCCTTGCGCACGTCTTTCAGGTGCGTGTGGCCGATGCGTGCGGCGTAGTCCCGGACGAGCTGTCCGGGGTCCGTGCCGCCGATGAGGAGGTGTCCGGTGTCGAGGCAGAGGTTCGCGGCCGTGTCGTTCAGGACGCGGTTGACGTCCGTCGTTGTTTCGATCATGGTTCCCACGTGGGGGTGGACGACGGCCTGGATGCCCTGGTCGGCCGCGGCCTTGACGATCGCGTCGAGGTTTCTGCCGAACAGGCGCCAGCCGTCGGCATCGAGCTCGTGGCGCTGGTCATAGCCGGCGACGCCGGTTTCGGCGGCGAGGACCATGATGCTGGCACCGGCTGCCTGGTAGGCATCCAGTTCCTCTGAGACCGCTTTGAGCGGGTCTTTGGCGGCATCGTGCAGGATGACGGGGAAGAATCCTCCGATCGCCTGCAGCTGGTGCCGCTTGAGGACTTCGGCGCGTTCGGTTGCTTGTTCGGGCAGGAAGCCTGCGGGGCCGAACTCTGTGGCGGTGATGCCCAGGGCGGTCATCTCGGAGAGCACGCGGTCTGCTTCGAGCTGGTAGCCCCACCCGGGGACTTCGCACACACCCCAGGAAATGGGGGCGGCGGCAAGGCGGCTGGTGATGGTGCTCAATCTGATCCTCCGATGACGTTTTGGTCCCAGTCGATGACCGAGCCGGTGACGACTCCGCTCCTGTTGGAGAGGAGAAAGACTACAAATTCGGCGATCTCGTCCACTTGTCCGAGCTTGCCCATGGGCATGGAGGCGTTGGCCTTTTCCAGCCAGTCCTCTTCTGCGCCGTGAAATTTCCGCTGGGTTTCGGCTTCGCCCTCAGTTGCGGTCCAGCCAATGTCCAGGCCGTTGATGCGGATCTTGTCCCAGCGGTGGGCGTGTGCGGCGTTCCGGGTGACGCCGGCCAGCCCTGCCTTCGCCGCGACGTAGGGCGCCAGATAGGGTTGGCCGCCGAGCTCGGCGATCGAGATGATGTTCACGATGTTCCCGGGCGCCCCGCGCTCACGCAGGTTCCTGATTGTTTCGGCCATGATGAAGAAAGGTGATTTCAGGTTCACGGCGATGTGCGCGTCGAAGAGTTCCGGGGTGGTGTCCAGCATGGTTCCGCGGGTGGTCAGTCCCGCGGCGTTCACGGCGCAGTCGATCCGCCCGAACGTGGAGATGGTTTCCAGTACGGAGGCCTTCGCCTGTTCCACGTCTGCCAGGTCGGTTTTGATGAAACGGGACTCGACACCGGACGCCGCCAGCTCGGCTGCCAGTTTCTCGCCCGATTCGGCGTTGCGACCGGTCACCGCGATGCCGGCGGCGCCTTCGGCCGCCGCCCGGCGGGCAATGCCGGCACCCAGACCCTGGGTGCCGCCGCTGACAAGGACGACCTTGTCTTGGAGAAGGGGGCTGTGCATTGTCTACTCCTCGGCGATCTTGACGGCACGGCCGGACCTGGCGGATTCTTCGGCTGCGTTGGCCAGGACGAGGGCCATCACCCCGTCATCGAAGCCGGGGCTGCAGGCGGTCCCTTCGCGGATGGACCGCACGAAACTGTCGAGTTCGTTGCGGTAGGCCTGGGCGTAGCGCTCCAGGAAGAACGGCAGGTAAGCGTCGGACTCTTCGGCGCCGGCGGCAGTGTACTTGCGCACGGTGGTCGGAGTCATGTTCCCGGCGGTCAGCAGACCTTCACTGCCGAATGCTTCCAGCCGCTGGTCATGGCCATAGGCGCTGTGGCGGGAGTTGGTGATCGTGATGAGCTCACCGCCGCGTCCGCGCAGGCTGATAACGACTGAATCGAAGTCTCCGGCCTCTTCAATGTAGTCGCAGAACAGGTTCGAACCCGTGGCTGAAACTTCGATGATGTCCGGCACGAAGAACCGGGCCATGTCCAGGTCGTGGATGCTCTGGTCCCGGAAGATCCCACCGGAAGTCTCGATGTACGCCTTGGGCGCGGGTGCGGGATCCCTGCTGATGATGGTCAGCTGCTCCAGACGTCCGATCTCTCCGGCCTCAACCCGTGCGCGGACGGCGGCGAAGTTCGGGTCGAAACGACGGTTGAATCCGAGCATGAGCGGGGTCTTTGTGCCGCGGATCTGGTCCCGGCACTCGCGGACACGGTCGATGTCCAGATCGATGGGCTTTTCACACAAGGCGGCCACGCCGGCCGCCACTGCCCTGGAGATCAGCCCGACGTGGGTGCTCGTCGGGGAACCGATAATGATGGCGTCCAGGTCAGAGTTGGCGAAAACCTCATCGGCGGTTTCGACGGCGTGAGCGCCGGTGGTCGCGGCAAGGGCCCGGGCGCCTTCGATGAAGGGGTCGGCGATCCACGCCAGTTCCAGATCCGGATGGGCTGCGATGTTCCGGGCGTGGACCTGGCCGATGCGGCCGGATCCAAAGAGTGCAACCTTCAGTGGTCGTTCAGACATGAGTGAGTGTCCTTTCGTGTTCCCCGCCGGCGTGTGATTCGTCTGCGGAGGGTTGATGGTGATTGATCGTTATGGTGGCGCCGGCGCTGTTCATGGAATCCACCAGGGCCTGCGCGACGCGGGCTGCGGTGAGGGCGTCCTCCGCGGTGGCCAGCGCCGGCCGGGTTCCTGAGATCAGGGCATTGATCCATGCCTGGGATTGCAGCCGGTAGGCGTCGGCAAAGACCGGCCTCCAGTCCGCCGTATAACTCCTGGACCCCGTTTGCGCCCGGTTTGTCGTCGTCAGATGTGGCCGGGCGAGCTCGAGGGTGCCCCGTTCGCCGACGACCTCGCAGCGCACTTCGTAGCCGTACCGGGCGTTAAGGAAGACGTCGACGGACGTCAAAACCCCATCGGCTGTGCGCAGATGCAGTATCTGCGGGTCCTGCCTGCTGCCGTCCAGCGCCGTGTTTCGTGGGGCGTGCCAGCTCACCGATTCGATGGGTGAGTTGAGCAGCCATGCCGTGACGTCGATTTCGTGAATGCCGGAGTTGGTAATCGTTGATGCTGAGTTCCCGTCCGGGTACGAGGAGACGTTTCGATGAGAGCTCAGAACCATCAGCGGCCGTCCGATTGCCCCTTCTTCCAGGAGGTCCTTCAGTTCCCGGTAGGCAGGGTGGAAGCGGCGCATGAAGCCCACCGAAATGAGCGGAATGCCGCCGGTGAGGGCGTTCTGGCGGTCGACGAGGTCCTGACATTCACTGACGGTGGGTGCCAGGGGTTTTTCGCAGAGCACTGGCTTACGGTGCTCCAGGCAACTGATGACCTGTTTTGCATGCGCGCTGTCGTGGGAGGCGATAAGGACGGCGTCCACGAACGGCGAGGCGATGAGTTCCTCGGCGCTGCTGAAGGTCCGGGCGCCGGTTTCGCGGGCAACCGCCCGGGCACGGTCCTGAGCCGGGTCGGCAACAGCCGTTACGGTTGCTCCGGCGATGCTGCCGTGCAGGATCCGGGCGTGATCGCTCCCCATGACGCCGGCTCCGATGATACCGATGCGCACCGTCATGGTGCGGCCACCGCCGCCGCGCTGCCGCCCGCCAGGACGTCAACGACACCCTTGGCCGCGTCCCGGACGGTATGAAGCATCCCTTGGCGGGTGAAGCCCATCAGATGCGGGGTCAGGACGACGTTTTCGTGGTCAAAGACGGGATGATGGGCCGGCGGTTCGGGATCATAGACGTCCAGTCCGAGACCGGACAGCTGCCCGCTGAGAAGAGCGGCGTGTGCCGCTTCCAGGTCCACGAGGCCGCCCCTGCTGCAGTTGATGAGAATGGCCCCTGCCGGCATCAGGGCGATGCGTTCGGCGTTGATCAGGTTGTGGTTTTCCGGTGTCAGCGGCACGTGCAGGGTCACGAAATCGCTCCGGCGCAGCAGTTCCTCCACCGTTTCGCAGCGGATGCCGGCCGGGACGTCGGCGAACGGGTCAAAGGCCAGGACACTGAGGTCGAAGGCCTCAGCGATGCGGGCGACGCGGCGGCCGATGCGGCCGTACCCGATGATGCCCAGCGTGAATCCCTCGAGGTCACCGACGTTCACGGCGGACCTTTCCGCCCAGCGGCCATCCCTGACCAGCGACGTCAGGGTCGAGAGCTTCTTGACGAGCGCAAGGAGGTGCGCGATGACCCCTTCAGCGACGGACGCAGTGTTGCTTCCGGGGGTGATGACTACCGGAATTCCGCGCCGGTTCGCCTCCGCGACGTCGACGAGGTCGGTGCCGACTCCGGTCCTGGCGATCACTTTCAGGGCAGGCATGCGGTCCAGGAGTTCCCGGTCCACGATGTACGCGGCGCGGACGATAGCGGCGTCGGCACGGGCGAGGTCTTCGTCCGTGGGGTTATGGATCATTTGTTGGTGTGGGGCCAATACCGGTTCGACCAGGCCGGCCTCCACGTCGCCGAGTGCTACGACTATCTGGGGTGTGGTTATGGGAGCCATCGTCATCCTTGAAGATGTGGGTGTGCAACCCTGTCAGGACATGGAGGCCCTCGGGGTAACAGCGTGAGTGGGGTGTGGGTCAGAGACCGAGCAGGCTGGACGTGCGGATAACCAGCTGGGGGACGATGGACTGGTGGACGAATCCACCGCCAAAGTCGTGGTCCTGGATGCGCTGCAGGAGCGTCTTCGCCCCGGCGACGCCGATCGTCGAACTGTCAGGATCGACGGTCGTCAGCCCGAGCCTGGGCATGGCGCCGAGGGAAATGTTGTCGTAACCGGTGATAGCGACCTGAACGCCGCGTTCATCGGCCGCCGTCATTGCGCCCAAGGCTGCCAGATCGTTGATGCACGCCAGAGCAGTGGGACGTAGCCGGCCGGACGCTCCGAGTGCCCGCTGAGCTGCAACGTAGCCGGATTCCTGCGAGAAGTCGGCATCGACAACGTGGATGTTCCGTGCGAGTCCGTGGCTTTCCATCGCCGCGGTGTATCCGCTCACGCGCGCGGTCCCGACCGAGCCGCCGAGTCCGCCCAGATGCGCGATCCGTTCATGGCCCTGGTCGATGAGATGGTCCACGACCATGGTCATGCCGGACGCGTCGTCACTCCGGACTACATCGGCTGTGTCGATGTAGTCCGGACCCCCTCCGGCGAACACAACTGCCCCTCCCGAGACAACGCGGCTGAACGGCGCTTTGTCCGGGACTGTGCCAATCACCAGCAGACCGGCGACCCGCAGATCGCGGAAGGCCTGGAGGATGGACTGGTCCACTCCCCCGCCAGATGACGCCGACGCCGTGACCGCACTGAAGAGCACGGTGTGGCCGGCCTCTTCAAGCACCGGCCGGGCGGCGTCGACGACATCAAAGGCCCAGGGGTTGTGCAGGTCACTGACCAGCACGCCGATGGTCCCGTTGGTGCGGGTGGAGAGCGACCTGGCGGCCATGTTGAGCTCGTAGCCCAGCTCCTCGACAACTTCCAGCACCCGCTGGCGGCGTTCGGCGCTGACCCGGGGAGAGTCACGCAGCACGAGTGAAACCAAGGACTTTGATACGCCGGCACGTTCGGCCACGTCCAAGATCGTTGGCCGCCGGGCAGATGCTGTCGCCATGGCTAGATCCGCGCCGCAGTGGTGCCGTGGATTTCCTCGATCTTCTGCCACTGTCCGGACAGTGAGGAAACTTCAGCGGCGCTGACGATCGCGGCAGCAGAGGCAGCATCGTGGATGTTGGAATTTTCCTGGACGCCTCCTGCGACGGCGACGAGGAACTTCTTCGCTTCAATGACCTTCAGGTCATCGAAGCCCATGCTGTTGCCGGGCCCTGGCTGGAAGCGGGCGTAGTCGCCGTAACGGGGGCTGGCGTTGACCGTGGTGTAGCCCTGTTCCTCGTTGCTGCGCCCGAGGCAGACCTTGAGTTCGTTCATGCGCTCAAAGTCCCATTTGAGTGAACCTTCGGTTCCGTAGACTTCGATCTGGTAGCCGCATTCGGGGCCCACAGCGACGCGGGAGGATTCGATGGTGCCGACGGCTCCTGCGCCGCGGGCGGACGGGCCGAAGCGGACCAACGCGGCGGCGTAGTCCTCATTTTCGACCTCTCCCATTTCCCCGTTTTCGATCACTGCGAAGTGTGTCGCCGACCCCATGGCGAGCTTGGGCCTCTGCGTGTAGACAGTGCTGGTGAGTGCAGTGACTTCGGCGATGGGTCCGACTACATATTGGCACAGGTCGGTGGCGTGGCTGAAGAGGTCGGCCAAGACACCGGTGCCGGCGAGTTTCCGGTCGAAGCGCCAGGACAGGGCGCCGTTGGGCTCGGAGGCGTACCCGGAGAAGAACACGGCCCGGACGTTGGTCACCCGTCCCAGACGCCCCGAGGCGACGAGCTCGCGTGCGTGCTCCACGGCCGGGGCGTGCCGGTAGTTGTATCCGATGGTGGTCAGCACTCCGGCCTCCACCGCGGCTTCCTGCACGGCGGCTGTTTCCTCGTAGCCGCGCCCCACCGGCTTTTCGATCCAGAAGTGCTTTCCAGCTTTGGCGGCAGCGATGCCGATCTCTGCGTGGAGGAAGTTGGGTGCGCAGATGGAGACGACGTCGACGTCCGGGTGGTTCAGAACGTCGTGGTAATCAGCCGTTCCCTCGGCGTAGCCGAGGACGTCACGGGCGAACTGAACCCTGCTGGGTTCCGTGTCGGCGGCGATAACGAGCTTTGTCGTCAGGCCGAGTTCGGGATAAACGTACGGTACGGCCTGGTAGGCGCGCGAGTGGAGCTTTCCCATCCATCCGACGCTAATGAGGCCGACACCGATGGTACGAGATTCTAGGCTCACGTTCTTGCCTTTCTACTTGGTGAAAACTTGGTGGAAAATCAGTTACGGGCGGTTTCGAAGGCGTCCCGGAACGCAGCCGCCATGATCGTCGAGTCCGAGCCGATGGCGACGAACCGGAAGCCCTGGCGGACATACTTCGCAGCTCCCGCGCCGTCCACGGCCAGGATGCCGGCCGCCTTATTGTGCCGCTGCGCCGCTGCGACGACGCGTTCCAGGGCTTCCTGGAAGACACTGCTGTCCAGCTGCAGCGGCACGCCCAGGGCGTACGAGAGATCCAGGGGTCCGACGAAGACGACGTCGACGCCGTCCTGGGCCGCGATGTCGTCGACGGACGCTAGTGCTTCCAGGGTTTCGATCTGGATGATGCCGAGGGTTTCCTGGCCGGGTTCGGTCAGGGTCCGGCGGTCCATGCCCCAGCGGCAGGCCCGGTTGTAGGTGGCCACGCCGCGGTCCCCGTGGGGCGGATACAGCATGTGCCGGACAGATTCTGCGGCCTGTTCGACAGTGTTCAGCCGGGGAACCATGATCCCTGCGGCCCCCTGGTCCAGGACCCGGCCGATGCGGATGCGATCTCCGGATTCGACCCGGACGATGGTGGGGACGCCGTAGCTGCCGGCGGCAATGACGCCGTCACGGACCGCATCTTCCCCTCCGGAGCCGTGTTCGAGGTCGATCAGCACCCAGTCGGCGCCTGCCGCTGCGCAGACTTCGGCGGCCGTGGCTGATGACATTCCGACGAAGGTGCCGACGGTGGTTTCGCCCCCGGCAAGACGCCGGCGCAGCTGCCCTGAATCTAGTGGACCGTCATTCAGCGATCCGGCGCTCATCCGAACCACCGCTGGCGGCCTCGGGCCAGTTCGTAGTCGGAGCGGAGGGCCTGGACCCATTCCTGTCCGGAGACTTCCGCGGGGGCCACATCCCACCAGACGTCGCCGCCCGGCAGGTCCACGTGGGGAACGGTGGGCACCACGATCACGATGGGGCCTTCGGTGTCGCGGGTGGAGGCCAGCGCTTCCCTGACTTCCGCCGCCGTGGTGGCACGGATGGCCAGTGCACCGAGGCCTTCGGCGATCTGCCGCAGGTCGACCTTGAGGTATTCACCGTCAAGGCGGGCCTTGGGGGCGTCAGCAGTTGCTACGCTGCCTCCGGTGGTGCGGTAACGGAACTCGTTGCCGAATTCCTTGCCGGTGCGGTTCATCTGCAGCCGGTGGATGACCTGGTATCCGTGGTTTTCAGAGACGATGATAGTGACGTTGAGTCCCTCTTGGGCCGCGGTAAGGATCTCGGTGGGGGCCATCAGGAAGGTGCCGTCGCCGATGAGGGTGACGATGCGGTTGTCGTTGTTGCCTTCGGCCAGCCGGACGCCCATGCCGGCCGCGATCTCGTAGCCCATGCAGGAGAAGCCGAACTCGAGGTGGCAGTTCCGGTTCCCGGTGGCATCCCACACCTTCTGCAGATCGCCCGGGGATCCGCCTGCCGCGGCGATGACCGTGTCGCCGGAGCGTGCGTGTTCCTGCATCAGACCGATCAGTTGCGGCTGGGTGAGGACCGCTTCGGTCACCGGCGCGTGGGGGTGGTCCTCGTGGTTGTAGGGCGTGTCCGCGTCCAGCCACTGGGTCCGGATGGGTGCCCAGCGTGCTTTCTCCGTGTGGACGGTGTCCTGCCAGGCATCAGGGGTGCTGTGTCCCTCCAGTGCCTGGGCCAGGGCTTCGAGTCCGAGCCGGGCGTCGGCGAGGATTCCGGTGGCGCCCTGCTTGCGGGTGTCGGCGTCGACGATGTTCAGGGCTGCGAACTTTACGTCCTCGTTTTCGAAGATGGACTGGGAGCCGGTGGCGAAGTCGGTGAGGCGTGTTCCCACGCTGATAACGAGGTCGGCCTGCTTGACCAGGACGTTGGAGGCGAAATTGCCTTCGAGACCGACGCCGCCGACCTGCCACCATTCGTCCTTGGTGACCGCGCCTTTGCCGCCGAACGTTTCCACAACCGGAATGCCGACCTGGCCGGCCAAGTGCTCGAGGGCCGCGTGGGCGTCGGAGTAGTGGATGCCTCCGCCGGCGATGATCACCGGGCGGCGTGCCGCCCGGATCAGCTCGGCCACTTCCTTGGTTTCTGCCGGGTCCGGCAGCGGGCGGCGGATCTTCCAGTCCCGGGGGGCGAAGAAATTGACCGGGAAATCGTAGGCGTGCGATTGCACGTCCTGGGGCAGCGACAGGACCACGGCGCCGGTGTCGGTGGGGCTGGTCAGCACGCGCATGGCCTGCGGCAGGGCCGTGAGGAGCTGCTCCGGACGGGTGATGCGGTCAAAGAAGCGGGAGACGGGGCGGAAGGCGTCATTGACGGTGGCGTCCGCTTCGATGGGGTGCTCGAGCTGCTGCAGGACCGGCCCCTGGTGGCGCGTTGCATACGTGTCTCCGGGCAGGAGGAGCAGCGGAAGCCGGTTCACTGTTGCCAGTCCGGCGGCGGTGACCAGGTTCAGGGCGCCCGGGCCAATGGAGGCCGTGACGGCGAGGACGGCCTGGCGCCGGCTCGCCTTGGCGAACGCCGTCGAGATGTGGGCCATGTACTGTTCGTGGCGGCCCTGGATGAAGGGCATGGCGTCGGCGAGTTCGTCAAAGGCCTGGCCCAGGCCGGCGACGTTGCCGTGTCCGAAGATCCCCAGGGCCGCCGGAACCAGGCGGCGCCTGACGCCGTCGGTAACGGAGTGTTGGACGGACAGGTATTTGACGACCGCCTGGGCGGTGGTGAGCCTGATGGTCTGAGTATTTGTGGTCATGGCCTTATTCCAGTAGTTGGTGGGTTACCAGGGGCGTCCGTGCAGAATGACCGTTTTTTCTTCGGTCATTTCGTGCACTGCGGAACGGACGCCTTCCTTGCCGATGCCGCTGCCTTTGAGTCCTCCATAGGGCATGAGGTCGGCCCGCCAGAGGGGCGTCCAGTTGATGTGGATGTTCCCGGCGTCGATCTGCCGCATGGCCCGGATACTTCCGGCGATATCGCTGGTGAAGACTCCGGCGCCGAGGCCATAGTCGTTATCGTTGGCCATGGCGATGGCCGACTCGATGTCCGATGCTGAGGAAACGGCCACTGCGGGTCCGAATAGTTCATTGCGGCTCAGCGGAGAGCGCGGGTCGACACCTGCAATCACTGCCGGGGTAACAACGGCTCCCTGGCGGTCCCCGCCGGTGAGAACCTTGGCTCCGGAGTGCCGCGCTTCGTTGATCGAGGAGTGGACACGAGCCGCTTCCTCTTCCGAGATCAGGGACCCCAGCCGGGTGTCGGCGTCACGGGGGTTGCCGACGGCGATGGCCTCCACCTTGGGCACGAGAGCGTCCAGGAAGTCAGTCTCGATGCGGCGGTCAACGATGACCCGCTGCACTGAGATACATACCTGCCCGGCGTTGATGAAACCACCTGCGGCCACGGCACTGGAGGCAAGTTCAAGGTCAGCGTCCGGGAGGATGATCACGGGGCACGATGCTCCGAGCTCCAGGGACAGTTTCTTGACTCCGGCGATCGAGCTGATCCGGGTTCCGATGCTGGTGGACCCGGTGAAGGACACCTTCCGCACCCGGGGATCCGTGACGAGCACATCGCCCAGGGTGCTGCCAGGTCCGGTCAGCACGGACAGCGCTTCCGGCGGGAGACCTGCGTCGACGAAGCACTGGGCCAGCTTCAATGCGGTCAGCGGGGTTGCGCGGGCCGGCTTCAGCACTACGGCGTTGCCCGCGGCCAGGGCCGGCGCGATCTTGTGCAGCACCAGCAGCGCGGGGTAGTTGAACGGGGTAATGGCCACGACAATGCCGCACGGCTGCCGCAGGGTGAAGCCGATCTTGTCCAGCCCGGTGCCGGCGTTGGCGTCCAGGGGAAGAGTGGAGCCGTACAGCTGGCTTCCCTCGTAGGCGGCCAGTCGGATGATGTTTCCCGACCGGCTGGCCTCGCCGCGGGCCTCCGTGATCGGCTTCCCCGTTTCGGCACTGATGGTCTGGGCAATGTCCTCGGCACGTTCGTCAGCCAAGGCAGCTGCGCGCAGGAGGATATCCACCCGCTCGTGTGCCGGCGTGGACCTCTGCAGGTGGGCGCCGATCTCAGCGCGGTCGAGTGTTGCCTTGGCATCCTCGACCGTTGCGACGGGGACCGTGTCAATGATCCGGCCGTCAAAGGGTGACCGGACCTCCTCGGTCCTGCCGTCGGCGGCACCGCGCCAGGTTCCGGCGATTAGCATTTGCATGGTTGCTCCATCTAGGTGGCAGAACGGGCCTCAGTCTTCCCGAGGGAATTGGGGTCAACCGCTCCATGTCGAATGTGGACTGTCGCGTCCGGCTTTGCGCCGGAGCCTTGGAAAGGTGGACTAATGCCGCGCGTGTGTGCCGATGCCCTGGCGTTCTGAATCGACTTCGGCGACCTCCGCCTGGACTTCCTTGACGATGTCGCTGTGGCCGCCGAGCTGTTCGAGTTCGTGGGCGAGTTCGGCGAGTTCGGCGCCGCCGGCCATTTGGGCGGTGAGCTCGTCGAGGGTGATGTCCTTCTTGTCGTAGTAGCCGATCGACTTGCCGCGCTTGAGCAGCAGAAACCGGTCGCCGACGGGGAAGGCGTGGTGCGGGTTGTGGGTGATGAAGATGACGCCGAGGCCGCGGTCGCGGGCCTGCAGGATGTAGCGCAGGACCACGCCGGACTGCTTCACGCCCAGGGCTGCGGTGGGTTCGTCCAGGATCAGGACCTTCGCGCCGAAATACACGGCCCGGGCGATCGCGACGCACTGGCGTTCACCGCCGGAGAGCTGGCCGATGGGCTGCTCCACGTCGCGGAGGTCGATGCCCATCTCGGCGAGTTCCTTGAGCGTAATCTCCTTCATCTTCTCGACGTCCATGCTCTTGAACGGGCCAAAGCCGGACGTGAGCTCGGAGCCGAGGAAGAAGTTCCGCCAGATCGGCATGAGTGGCACGACAGCGAGGTCCTGGTAGACGGTGGCGATGCCGGCGTCCAGGGCGTCCCGGGGAGAATCGAACTTCCGTTCCTCGCCCATGATGTTCAGGACCCCGGCGTCGTGCTGGTGCAAACCGGCGATGATCTTGATCAGCGTGGACTTGCCCGCACCATTGTCGCCAAGCACGCAGGTCACACGGCCGTTGTCGACGGCCATCGTGACATCGCTCAGGGCGATGATGTTGCCGTAGTGCTTGCCGACGCCCTCGAGGGAGAGCAGGTGCACGGGGGTGTGGGTGAGGGGGTCTTTTTCGTTCTGGAGCAGTGTTTGCTGGTTGATTTCGTTGGCATTCATTTTCTCCGGCCCCTTTTACTTGAGTTCCGCGCGGCGCTTGACGATGAGGTTGACGATGGTGGCCAGCAGCAGCATCAGGCCGAGGAAGAACTTGAACCAGTCCGGGTTCCACTGGGCGTAGACGATGCCCTTGTTGGCCATGCCGAAGATGAACGCGCCGATCGCGCCGCCGATCGCCGAGCCGTAGCCGCCGGTGAGGAGGCAGCCGCCGATCACCGCGGCGATGATGTAGAGGAATTCGTTGCCTACGCCTTCACCGGACTGCACGGTGTCGAACGCGAAGAGGTTGTGCATGCCCAGGATCCAGGCGCAGAAGCCCACGCCCATGAAGAGCCCGATCTTGGTGGCCTTGACCGGGACACCCACGGCGCGGGCGGCGTTCTCGTCCCCGCCGACGGCGAAGATCCAGTTCCCGACCCGGGTCCGCATCAGCACCCAGGTGGCCACCGCGACCAGCGCAAACCAAATGAACACGGTGATTTTGACGTCAACCCCGCCGATTGTCACCGAGGACGCGAATACGGCCCGGGCCGAGGCGAAGCCTTCCATGGCCGAGATCGAGGGTGAGGAGACCGAGCCGCCGATCAAGCGGGTCAGGCCAAGGTTCAGGCCGGTCAGCATCAGGAACGTCGCCAGGGTGACGATGAAGGAGGGCAGCTTGGTCTTCATCAGGATCCAGCCGTTGATGAAGCCGATGCCCAGAGAGACCACCAGGGCCAGGAGGACACCGACCCAGACGTTCGTGCTGAAGTACCAGCTGAACATCGACGCCGTCAGCGCCGAGCTGATCACGGCGACGCCGGTGGAGAGGTCGAACTCCCCGCCGATCATCAGCAAGGACACCCCCACCGCCATGATCCCGATCGTGGAGGAACCGTACAGGATGGTCGCCAGGGCGTTGGGCTGGGTGAACGTCGGGGACACCAACGCGAAGAAGACGAAGAGGACGATGGCGCCCACCAGGGCACCGACCTCGGGACGTCCGAGAAGTTTCTGGAACGGGCTGCGCCTGGCGACGCGCTCATCGGGCGCCGCCGGCTTTGGCTTGGTCTGGGTGATGGTCATGGTGATTCTCCTTGCTGCCGGGCCGGCGTGAACCGGCCCGGCCAGCGGGCTATTTAGCGGATACCCTGCTCGGCGTACTTCAGGACATCAGCCGAGTTGCTCTTGTCGATGACGGCGGGACCGGTGTAGACCTGCTGGCCGCCGCCGACCTTGAATCCGCCCACCTTGTTCAGCCAGATGGCGTCGACGCTGCCGTAGCCCTGCAGGTACGGCTGCTGGTCCACGGTGAATTCCACGCTTCCGTCGTCGATGGCCTTGGCAAGCTCGCCGTTAAGGTCAAAGGACGCAACCTTGACCTTGCTGCCGGACTCCTTGACGGCCTTGACAATCGTCAGGGTGAACGGGGCGCCAAGGCCGACGATGGCGTCGGCATCCGGGGTGCCCTGGAGCTTCGCGCTGACCGTGGAGGCAACGGAGGTCATGTCCGCACCGTTGACGTTGAGGATCTCGGTTCCGGGGACGTTCTCCTTGACTCCGGCGCAGCGGTTCTCAAGGCCCACGTGGCCCTGCTCCTGGATCACGCAGATCGGGTGCTTGATGCCTTCGGAGGCAAGCCGCTGCCCGACAGTAACGCCGGCAAGCTTGTCGCTCTGGCCGAAGTGGGTGAAGGCACCCATCGCTTTGGACTGGTCTTCACCTGCATTGAAGCTGACAACCGGGATCCCGGCGTCTACTGCCTTCTTGACGACATCCTTGAGCGCGTCGGGCTTGGCGAGGGTGACGACAATGCCGTCAACCTTCTGGTCGATGGCCTGCTGCACCAGCTGCGCCTGGCGTCCGCCTTCTCCGTCGCCGCTGTAGAGCAGTTCGACGTTGTCCTTCTTGGCGGCCGTTTCGGCGCCCTTGCGGACGATGTCCCAAAAGGTGTCGCCCGCCGCGGCGTGCGTGATCATCGCGACCTTGAGCCGGGCAGTGTCCGCGGCCTGGCCGCCTCCCCCGCCGGCACTTGCCGTGTCTGCGGGCTTGCCTCCGCTGCTTGAACATGCCGCCAACGCCAGAAGCGGAACGACGGCGAGAGCAGTAACGCCCCGCCGCCAAGTGAAGTTTGCCACGTGAAATCTCCTTTGATTCGCGCCAATTTGGACCTTTTCGGAATGCTTCTCATGCCGTGGCACGGAGGAAAACGGAGGCCGCAGGTTAGTGAACGTCTGTGATCCACCTCTCATGATGGAACGTTCCAACAATAGAACGAGAATCTTTCCAATGTCAATGGAACGTTCCATTAATGTGTGGTTTCATTCTCATAGGGCACTGACCGCTTCCGGCGGCAGTCGCGTATTTGCTTCGAAGGAGAAGAATGACCGACACCCCTGCTCCAGAACTAGTAGCGTCCTGCTGGACGAGCGCCGGCGATGTCGCGCCGCTGCAAAGCCCCGAGACCAGTCCCGTGCACATCGCCGAGCGGCTTGAGGCCATCGCATCGACGGGATGGTCTGGTTTTGGGCTCGCCCACGACGACCTGGCCGCCGCACGCGCAACCCTGGGCTTTCCGGCCCTGCGGAGCCTCATCGACGACGCCGGCCTCCGCCACGTGGAAGTTGAGCTCCTCACGGACTGGTGGGACGAGAGCCTCACCCACCTGTGGAGGCCACAAATCGACCTCCTCCTGGAGGCCGCCGAGGCACTCGGTGCAAGGTTCATAAAGGTCGGAACGACTATCGGCGAGCCCTTGGACAACCTCGACTTTCTTGTGGAGCCTCTCCGGCGTCTGACCGCTGAAGCCGCGCTGCGCGGGACGCGCATTGCACTTGAACCAATGCCATTTTCGATGGTTGGAACAGTGCCGGCGGCTGCTGGCCTCATGCGGAAAGTGGACATGCCCGGATGCGGCCTGGTTGTTGACTACTGGCATGTATTCCGGGCCGGAACGACCCTCGACGAGTTGGCCAGCAGCCTCGACGCGAATCAAATATTCGGAGTGGAGCTCAATGACGCGGACGCGGAAATTAGGGGTTCCCTGTTCGAAGACACCCGCGACAATCGCCGCCTGTGCGGACAAGGCGACCAAGACGTAGCAGGGTTCATCAAGACAATGATCTCCATCGGGTTCAATGGTCCCTGGGGCGTGGAAATCCTCTCCGAAGAACATCGCGCCATTCCCGTCCAGAAAGCGCTCCGGGTGGCCTATGAAACATCGTTGGCCTGCTTCAGGGAATCCCAACTCTAGACCTGGGAATACCGGAAACAGCCCCAGGTTAGCGGAGTCTTGCTAGGGAGCATCCTGTGAAAAACAAGCTGTACCTACAACCAGAGTGGTTTCCGGTCATTGGCGAGATTGTCGAAATTCGACTCAATGACACAACCGTTAGAACGGGAATGGTCGACGGCGTAACTTCTGACGACCAAATCCTGTGGATGGCCGCCGACGGCGCCGAACTCCGGATGATGTTCGAACGCTCCCAGGACTATTCCGTGTGGATTGAGTACAGATGGGAAACTGCGTCCGCCGCGCCGCCACGAAGGTGACGGCTGAAGCTGAGGCGGAGCGTTAGGCAAGACAACAGCTAGTCCTGGATGACGCAAGGAGGATCCCGTCGGCTCTCGCCGACTACCAGGAGAGCCACCCCGGTTTGGCTTCTTGCTCAACCAAAAAGTGCCAGTGAGCGGGTACGCTCCCCCGCGCCGTTCATCTTGCTTTGTTTCCCACCGATAAGGGCCGAAATGTCATCTCCCAACAACGGGCCCAGCCCGGCTCCTGGTTGGGGCTAGTTCCGCTTTCAGGGCGGAGGAGCAAACCCGAGCACATGACACTGGATGTCTCAGCCTTAGCCACACCAGCGGGCTGGGCCCGCTGGTGTGGCGCTACTGTGTGGGAATGGAACCGGTTCATAAGCCCTCAGTCATCAGCCGACTGCTTCAGGAGGTGTCGTGGGAGGGCCGGAACGTGAACCGCTACCGTGACGGCGGCCGGGGCATGGAAAATGCCCTGACCGCAGAGGTTTTTCAGGGTCTGTCCAACCTCCCGCGAGACCTGTTCCTCGGGGAAATCTTGCGTTTTGCCCACGGCGCCGAGCAGACCCGATTTGCGGCAGCCAATGAGGTTGAACATGCTGACCTGGACGTGCTGCCGGGTAGTTTCCTGCTGCCTGCCCTTGATATGGATGTGCAGCCGGACGTCTGGGTGACAGGTTCTTCGGTCCAACTTCTAGTTGAGGCAAAAGGCTTCAAGAAGGGCGCCGCTTTCAATGTCGAGCAGCTTCCTCGGGAGCTGCTGTGCCTGCAGGCGCACAGTGACGACCGCGCTCCCCTGCTACAGCTGATCCTGACGACTCCCCCACCCATCAGACTGGCCGGCAAGGGCCGCCACAGAGTCGAGGCTGGCGTTGCCGTGGGTCTGGGGTCCTTGTGCGCCCGCGCTGGAATGTCTGCTGCAGACTACGAGGGTTTGCTTGCCTCAATTCCGTCCTGCGTCGCATGGATAACCTGGTCTGAGATCCACACCATCGTCATGCGACAAAAAAGCGCTTTGTCCGGTCTCCCCTCGAGCATCGCTGCATCACTCCACCGGATCGCTGACGGCGTCGCCCAGGCCATCGAGTGGCACTCCGGTGGCCCCGGAATCAAGCCATTCGACTTCGTTGATCAGCCCTAGAGCTGACCACCGCCGCATGAAACCGAAAGACTGTGACCGCCGGAGTCTGTGAGTCGCAGTGCGCAGGCCCGTAGCGGAGAGTGGCTAGCCGCATCTGATTATCACCCCTTTGGTGAGCGAGCAGGTTCAGATTGTCACCAGACCTGGTGCGCGGGGCCAGCGGGGGCCTTATGCCATCGTCGGTGTTCCCGTTCGCCAGGCCCGGTCACGTAGCCTCGGTGTTACGCCGTCAGCGGCCACCAACCTTCTTCGACGGGCGCGATTTAGACTGCACCCAGGTCCGAAACTGAACGAACCGTCAGCCTACGAGGCCGCAGAAAAGAGCCTTCGAGAGGGCGGCATCCCGATCGGTGCTGCCTTGGCCCGCGACGGGGTCGTCATTGCCAGCGGCCACAACAAGCGTGTCCAGCATGGTGATCCAATCGCCCACGGCGAGATGACTGCTGCGGGCTGCCGGACGCCAGAAGAGCTACCGGGACACAACCCGTTACAAAGGTTTCCCACCGGATCAAGGAGTCTGTCGGATCGGTCGCGGGAGCTTTAGCCGGCCACCCGGACCTGACACCGGACGCTCCACTTGCACCGCGGCGGCCCGCCGTTCCGTCATGTCGTCCTCGACCACCCAGGCAATGAACGGATGTGAAGTACGAGCCAGATAGTTGGCGCCTCCCTACGAGACATCGCCTCCCAAGTCAAAGCGTCATGTAGTGGACGCCGCAGGCACCCATGAAGAAGAAACAAAGGCCCGAACCTTCCACCACATAAGAAAGGAGGCAGCCGGTCACAGCAACCGCCACCAACAAAAAGGGCCCCCGAGGGGCCCATAGGTGAACAGATTGTGCACACGCTCAGAGGCCCTCAGGCCCCTGAACAGGGAAAACACGTGCCCGAGGTGGGACTCGAACCGGGTTCCACCCCCTGCAAACACTGGACTCCCGCCAAAACATACGGAATCCGGGCCAGTCCGGCACCGGTACGGCCCAGTCCGTGGCCCAATGTGTGGACACTGTCCACACCCCGGTTTTCCCCACCAAAGGCCTCCCCCAAACTGCCGCACCCCGCATCCACAGGGCGCGGCGCTTCTTTGCCCTGAAAAACTTGATCCTGCCGGAGAAGATCAGCCGCAGCTGCAACCGGGTCCTGCCCGCACCCGTTGCAGAGTCTCGGGCACGCCGCACGGCATGCTCAGCCTCTAGTCTCTCCATCACGACGTCACCTCCCTACAAGCCATTCATGCTCCCATCGGCGCAACGCTGCATGACCAGGCAGCGCCCCTTCAGACGCTCACCGCGGACTAACAGAGCCTAAGAAAACAACGGAACCCGGGTGTCAATTTCAGAAGTCGCCTGCACTACCTCCTTATCCATCAAGAAGTGGAACCGGAAGATTGTCAGCCCCGCAAGTGAGCAGGAGATCCGCGGCTCTCACCGCCAGCGTTCAGGCGTCCGGATCGAAGACATCCAATACGGACGTCCCTTCTAAGCTCCTTCTAAAGACGAAGAATGATTCCTGTTCGTATACGGCGTACACTCTGCCGTCGAAGCCAGATTGCTCGACGATGACGCTTTCGCCGCTTTCAGCCGTGACCCTGACGTAGGTAGCTGCGGCATCGAGCGCACAGATCTCGTTGCACCAGGTTGATGGCTGGAACCTTGTAAGCTTCCAAAAGATGTCCACGGGAAGGAGTCTGTGAGTGACCATTCACAAACACGGAGTCAGCGCGGCCTCGATCGGTGCGCTAATGGCGGAGAACCTCCAGATTCCCCATTATCAACGTCCGTACGTGTGGACACCGCCACTCGCCCTTCGCCTTGTTCTCGACATTCGTGACGCTCAGCAGGCCGCGAGCACGATTCCTGACCCCCGAACTGCTCCATACGTCTTGGGAGCGGTGATTTTGCACGAGAACGGAGAGCACTTCGATGTGGTCGACGGCCAACAACGTCTATTGACACTGCGGATGTTGCTGCGCATTCTCGAAGGCGAGAAATCGCTTTCACCCAGGTCTACGAACCGTGCGACACCCGTGACAGAGGTGTGGCGTCAGCTCAAAGACACAGTAAGGGCACTCGAGCCAGATGAGCGACAAGATCTAGCGCAGTTCATTCGAAACAATTGTCAAGTCATCCGTGTTGTTACTGATGATGTGGATGAGGCATTCCGGGTATTCGATTCTCAAAACTATCGCGGCAAGCCACTCGCACCCCATGACCTACTTAAGGCACACCACTTACGAGAAATGCGAGGTGAGAGTGACGCGCTCAAGTCTGCCACAGTAGAGGAGTGGGAATCGGCAGGCGATAAAGCATTGGATGAGATATTTTCCCTCTACTTGTATCGCATTGCAAAATGGTCCCGGGGAGAAAGTGCGCCAGGGTTCACCACAGGCGATATAAATGTCTTCAAGGGCATCGCTGCCACTGGACCGCTCTCACCGAACGCGCGCTATCATCTCACTGCACAGAGCACTATTCCTCTGATGAATATCTGGCGGCATGCAAGCACGGCGAAGGATAAGCTCGACTCCCAACGGAGCCGATTCCAGCTCGATGCACCGCAACTGGCTGGACGGCCGTTCTTTGAAATGGTTGCATTTATGATCCAAGAGCTCGACTCGCTCAAGAACCGCAATTTCCCGGCGGTCGACGGGCCCGAAACTAACATAACGCCGTCGACATTTGGAGACAAGCTCACGCAAAGTCGGTACCGCAAGGTTACTGAACTATACCTTGCGGCAATGCTCTACTTCGTAAACAAATTCTCGGATGAAGACATTGAGCTGGCAAGCACTCACCTCTTTGCCTGGTCGTTTGATCTTCGAGTCCGATACCTCCGCGTGGTGCAGACTTCGATCAATAATTCAGGGTACGGAAAAGACGGCATCGATTCTCCTTTCTCACTACTGCGCAATTCATCAGATGGACGGGTAGTGCAGACGTTAACTTCGACTGGGTCGAGGTATAACGACACTCACGAACCTGAACTTTATGCCCTCCTGAACGGAACCATGCCCTGATGCAAGACGAAGCCCTCAATCCCGAGTTGTGCACTGTCGCCGAGTTGTTTGACTCAAAGGGCACGATATACACGGTCCCGGTCTACCAGAGGAGCTACGCCTGGCGGTTGGAACAGATCGAACAGCTCATAAGCGACATTCAAGACGCCATGGATCACCACGAAGACCACTACTTCCTTGGTAATCTCATCGTTACGACGCGGAGGTCTGAGCCTGCCGAATATGAAGTCATCGATGGTCAGCAGCGCCTGACTACGTTGTACCTGCTCCTCACCTTCCTCGGGCGAGCCGACGTTGCTTCCGATCAACCATTTCGTGGCCATCTCTCTCGCCTTCGCTACGAGTCACGTCCGCGTTCCAGCGAAGCGCTCAGACGTCTCGATGGTGGCTACCCAGAAAACACCGCAAACACCGCTCCCGGGAGTCTGGAAGATGCCGGTATACACCAGGGCTTCAACATCATCCAGCAGTACATGGACCAATACATCAAAGGCGACGCGCTCACTGCTTTCAACGACTACTTGCTGAATCGTGTTCAGCTCGTGAGAGCCTCATTGCCGCAGGGCACCGATCTAAACCGCTACTTCGAGGTCATGAACACCCGTGGACAGCAATTACAACCGGTCGATATCGTGAAGGCCCGTTTGATGAGCTATCTTCCCTGCGAATCAGAGCGCGCATGCTTTGCTTGGGTTTGGGATGCGTGCGCCGAATTGGATGCCTACGTTCAAGGACCGCTCGCACGAGGGAATACGGCTCTCCGGGACAGACTCTTCGACAAGAACTGGTCATGGTTGGCTATTTCCAGTTTTGATGAGCTGCTTGAATGGTTTAACGAGATCAACACGCCTCAGTCAACTTCTCACCGGGGAGCCGCTAGCCATGCTTCATCCTTGAGTCTAGACGGCGCACTGGCCCGCTATTCCGAAACACCTGCTTCAGAGGCGGCCGACCCCTCCGATGTCGATCGATTTAGCTCGCCGATTCAATTCACTTCACTGCTCCTGCACACGCTCAAGCTGCTCGACACCCGCGCCCGTCCGGTCGAAGAAGAAGGCGGCCTGGACGACAAGCGCCTAATTACGCTCTTCAGCAATGAGTTCTCTGCAGGCCAGCCCCAGCGTGTTCGACAGTTCATCACATTACTTCTCCGAGCGCGCGTAGCGTTCGATGCCTTCATTCTGAAGCGGGAGTTCCTAGCTACCTACACGGAGGAGGGCGAATGGTCACTACGAAAGGTCGTGAAGTCCAAGAGTAGGAACACGAGCACAATCGGATACCGCAACACGTTCGCTATAAACGCAAGCGGCGACGATGACACGATTGACCGTCTAACGCGGGAACTTCTGTTACTTCAGGCGATGCTTCGTGTTACCTACACCTCACCCCGCACGATGCATTGGATAACCCTCGTGCTGCATCACGTACTTCGTTCGAAAGGACCGGAGGATGTGTCGGAGCGAGATCTCGTGTTGCTTCTCCGGTCGTACGTACGTGAGCGGGTTCGAGATGCATTTCCGATGGAAAACGAACCGTCAGGTTTCGATATTCCTCGCGTCGTTTTCGCTTACATTGATTACCTCCTCCTCGTGGAGGGAAAAGCACCAGAACTTGCTCGTGACTACATGTTTTCATTCCGAACCTCCATCGAGCATTTCTATCCACAAAGTCCGGATGAACAACAATCCGGAGGACAGGTCAGTAGGAGCAACCTGCACACCCTGGGGAATCTCGCCCTAGTAAGCGTGGGCGCAAATTCGAAGTTCAATAACAGCCTGCCATTCGCGAAAGCGACTAATTACCGGACGACGATCGAGAAGCGAAGCCCCAAGCTCCATCTCATGGCGGAGCGCACCCGACAGGTCGGTAACTGGAATGATGCCGAGGTAGAAGCGCACCATGTTGAGATAGTGACTCTGCTCCGCAAAGATCTCTTGTCTTCACCGAATACCGGACAGGCGAAGACCGGGAATGAACCTGCAAAAATTTCCCCGTGACCCCTCCCCCTCTTCGACCTAAGCTCAACCTGGCACCTCCCGGCAACCCCTGACGCAGTCTGGGCGGTCATCGCCGACGTCGACACGAGCTGGCCCGATTGGTGGCTCTCACTGCAGCTTCGCGGGCTCTAGCCGCCGAGGCAGTGGAGGTCGGTCAAGGCGAATGTGTCGCCGTGGCCGGTAGTGTCCTGGAGCTTCACGATTGCATCCTTCCCCTGCGGCAGAGCGGCTGTGATGCTGTTAGCCCTTCCCACGGTCGCATTGCGCATATCCACGGTGGCTTCAACATAGAGCCCGCCGGGACACCCTTTCTCTGCCATGGTGGTGACATGGACAACGATGCAGTTGAAGTAGCCGCACGAATACTCCGACTTGTCCGCGTATTGGTAGTAGAAAACTCCTGAGAACTGGGTCCACCCCTGGGCCTCCATTTGCGGCCTGATCCGGTCAACGGGCGGAGCCAGTGCGGCGGTGGCGCGTCTCGAGGCTTCTTTATCGGCAGCCGCCCTGTTCTCCTTCTCGACGCCGGCCCAGAACGCTGCCGAATCGTCGGCCTTCTTCTTCGCGGCAGCATCAACCAGCGCCTGCTCGGCTGCTTGGGCAGTAGCTGCATGCTGGGACGGGAGCTCGGCACCGAACCACCAGACGGCGCCACCGGCCATCGCGACAGCCAAAACCAGCGAGACGACGATTACGGCGACCCGGCGGCCTCGCTTTGTGGGCCGAATCTCAGGCTCGACGGCAGGATTGTGCTCGGACATGCTCCCCCAATTCACACCGGTCCAGCGGCACCGGACACGGTTCCCTCTGACCTTAGACGACGGGGCCGCTGTACGGAAGCAATGTTCAAGCTGCGGCCACTCGCCGGGAAGCGCGGTCCCCCACTCCGCACATATGCTTCGCGTCACCCGCGGAGTCTTTGAAACAGTGCTCGACGGCGGCGCGGACCTGCGCTGCACCGTCGCCACCGGAACGGTCATCCGTCTGGCCACACTGGCAGGACCTCTGGCCACCCTCCGCCACGATGGCGACGGCGTTCGGTCACGGCAACCGGGAACCCGGACTTCACGGACGCATTCCTCCCCGCGGCCGCGGGCTCAGAGCTCCGGGCCATCGTCGACGCCGGCGTACTCGAGCTCTCCGGCCGCCACGGCATCATGGTGGTGCCCTGCCCATCGTGGACTCACCGGTAACACTGACAGTGGCCGATCCTGCCGCCGCGCCGCGGCTTCTCACCATCGCCACGCCGGCAGCCGGCGTCGCAGGCACCCCCCGGCACGCTGCCCTGTCAGGGCGGCCATGCCCACCAGAACGGGTGCCGGACGGGAAAATCTCGATGTCATCGTCGTCGGGGAATCCCTCATCGACATCATCACCACGGCGGGCGGCCAAGTGGAGTTCGCCGGCGGGTCCGGCCTCAATGTTGCATTCTGGCTGGGCCGGCTGGGAGTGAACACCCGGCTGCTGACCGTGCTGGGGACCGACCAGCGAGGGGAAACAATCCGGCGGCACCTGGAGTCCGCAGGAGTCCAGCTACTACCGGGTGCCGTTCGCCTGGCGCGGACCTCCTCCGCAGACGCCTCCCTCGACAGCAAAGGCTCAGCCCACTACACCTTCGACATCGAGTGGACCATGCCGGCGGCGACGCCCAAGTTCATACCCACGGTGCTGCACACAGGTTCCTTGGACACCTTCCTGGGACCCGTAGCCACAGACGTCCCGGCCCTCGTGCAGTCCCTTACTGGCAGGTGCCTCATCACGTATGACTCCAACATCCGTCCAGACATTATCCCACTCCCACGCACAGCAGACCTTCGAAGACACGTCCCGCCTGGCCGACGTGGTAAAGCTTAGCGACGAGGATGCTGCCTGGCTCTACCCCGGACACGCAACAGCTGAAGTGGCCAGGCGGATTTTTACTCTCGGAGTCAAATTCGTCGCCCTGACGTCAGGTGCACACGGTCCGGAACTCTACTCGAATTCTGCCCACGTCTACATCCCCGCCCTGCAGTTCAGGGCAGCCGACACGGTGGGAGCCGGCGACTCCTACATGTCCCCACTCATCATCAGCCTCATGAAAGATCCGGCACGGGACTTCGGACAGGAACGACTTCAAAGGCTGGGCAGGACGGCCAAGGCAGCCGCGTCCATCACGGTCACCCGGGACGGAGCCAACCCGCCCACGGCTGCGGAAATTCAGGCGGCGCTGGCTGTTTCACTCGTGTCATGCCCCCACGGGCCACCAGAGGAAAGCCCCCGGTGAAGGCGCCCAGTCGGGGCAGCATGAGCTGCCAGCCGTCGGCGTTGTTGAGTATCTGGCCCGTGATGCCGTGGATGGCCATGTTGTGGTGGCCGAAGTTCTGCTGGCCGGGAGGGGGCATCACGTAGTGAGTACGCGTCTTCCCTTGCAGAAGAACGTCCTGGACCGTCACCGGTGGCTCACACGCCAGGAACTCCGGCTGGCGATCACGACCTGGATCGAGCGGACCTACCACCGCCGGCGACGGCAACGACGGCTGGGGAAACTCACGCCAATCGAATATGAAAGAATCACCCGGACCGCGCTCACAGCGGCCTAGGACCCCGAGTCAACAAAAGCCGGGGCAGTCCCTTGTTGCGCCGAGTCCTCGACCCGCAGGGCACATCCACTAGTCTGCAATCTCAGTGCCTGCGGTGCAGGAAGCGAGGTCGGGGTTTTACGGCAGTTGCCCTGCCACTGTTACGGGTATCCCCGCCTTATGAAGAGTTTTCGTGACCAGCGTTGAAAGCGGTACCTCGCCCCAGGTTTGCGAGGCGGCGATCAACTGCCCTATGGCTTCTTCATATTGGGCTAGTTCCGCTAAGACCTCGCTAGGATCGGTGCGGAACGGAAGTATTAGTTCTTCGGCGGAATAGCTCTCTCGGCGTGCGTCTATGTTGCCATCACGCAGAAGGGATGCCACAGTGCCGACCAGGCCATGGGTAGCCATCTCCAGAACGAGACGGCTACCTGAGGAGTTGCCTGAGTGCCGACGTGGATCTGCTTCTGCTCTTATGGACCCTACCCATTCCGGCAGGGAGCGCTCAGCCAAGGCTGTTGAGAAAGCCTGGCGCTCTCGTTCTCGTTCGCGTTCGACGCGTGTGGCCTCAGCCTCAGCACTCGCCAGTTTCTCGAGCTCGGCGGTGAGAACGTCTTCGGCGGTCATGAGGGCAGCGCTCAAGCGCTCGAGTTCTTGCGGAAGTTTCTCGGGATCCGACACGGTGATACTTGCGTGACCGCTTTCATCGATCTGGAAACCGGCCCTCCCTCGTTCGACTCTGACAAGATCCTGGAGCGCTTTCCTCCAGATTTCAAAAGTTTCGGGTCCTGGAACATTGGCAATCGTCAGTGTTAGCTGCCCGCTGCGCTGGCTGGTCGAATTCCATTCGGCATTCTCTATGACGGCTGGTCCGTTCTCCACTCGCGTGCGACGACGGGCGAGATGCCATCGGGCGCGGCGGTCGACGGCTTCCTGGGCCGGGGCCGCTTCGAACGCTATGAGCCACCAAAAGACGAAGTTCAATGCCCGCTCCGCATCAGGTCTGTCTGCGAAAAAATGCTCTCTTCGCGCCTGAAGAAACCAAGCCAGTTCGCCGGGGTCAATGGCCAAGGGCGAGTAAAGCGCCATTCCCCACATTCGGTCAATCTGCCGCTGAAGACGGTCGTGGCCTTCCTTGTCGAGCGCCTTAAATGACAACGACTCCGAGTAGAAGCCGTTAATTGGGCCGGCGAAGGAGCTCCACTCAGCAGCGGCGTTCTGAAAAAGCTGCACGAGCTTTGAGAAGGCCTCTTCCGGCCGTTCTCGCTCAATGAGAGAATTGGCTTCTTCGAAAGCTTCCCGCAGATCCGAACGTCGGATCGCCAGTCCCAGTGAGACCTGGCCAAGGCTTACGCCATAAGCGGCGAAGACGATGCTCTCGATGAATCCGGGTGCCGCTACGCTCCACGACTCCACGTCGGTTCGGTCTGACCCCAAACCCTCATGCTGTTGTTTGTTCCGGGCCAAATGGAGCTTGCGGATTGCTGGCAGGTGCCCGGGAGACCAAGACTCACCAAGTGATGCCCGCACGTTCCCAACAAGCTGAGGGAAATCGTCCCTTTTCTGTGCCACTGCCCGCGACACCGCGACCATGTGGACAGCTCGCTCACACGCTGCGTCCAGGAGCACCACGGCTGTCGATCGGCTGACGTCATCTTGTTTGCGAGCGGTTCGGACGGCCAGGTCCAAAAGCCCGCGGAGGGCTAGAAGGTCATTGGTCAGAACAGGATCAAGGGAGCCAGGTTCGGTCTGCACCAGCCCAGCTTAGAACCCTCAGGGGTCCGCTTCGGCCGATCAGCCCATGTGCGCGCAGATTTCATCGCGAGCCCCGCTTCCCGCTTAAATAAAGAGCGCTCATTAAAGGCAATTCGAGGCAGGAGCCCCGGTCACCTCCGTGATCCGGGTGCGGGTCAGCCCGCCCCGGTAAATCAGCAGTAGTTCCCCGGCAGGTTCCGGGGTGGTACGGACTAGATGCGCAGGGCCAGGGAGGTCCTGGTGGATGAAGCACCGTGTCGTGCCTCCCCCGCCAGCAGGCAGAGGTCAAAGACCGCCACAAAGATCGTAAAGCCGCTGGTAGGAGGCAAGGCCGGCATCGATTTGTTCATCTGACATTTCTGTCTTGTCACCGTCCGAAGGGATTGACTTGACGGCGATCAGCACTTGCTTTGCGACGGCTTCGTGCATCCGCGGTGCGGCGGCGCGCAGGTCGTCCTTGACCTCGTCGGTAAAGGCCCCTCGCTTCAGCTGTTTCCACTGATTGCAGGATTCGGTCACGGACAAATCATGTGGTGCTGAGCATCCGCCCAGGGTCAAAGCCAAGAGCAAGGTTGGTGCGGCGAGCTGCGGCAGTCGGCGGAAGGTCATAAAGCTGAGCATAGGTGTTCCGATCCTCATTGCCTGATTGCTGCGGCTAGTATTCAGAGCGCCGCGCAGACGGCCTTGGCGTCTTCTCGGATCGTAGCCTTAATGCGGCCTCGGGTCTCGTGATCGACCTGGAGTTCCTTGTTGCGTCGGCCCATGACAGCCAGCCTGTCCGCGCAATCGTTCAGCGGGTGGCCGTCACGGCCGCGGAGCGCCCGATGATCTCCATGACCCTGAAACTCAGATCGCCGTAGAGCTCATAATTGCTGGATTTTTGGATCAGGCCGATCCGCTTGGCATCGGCCGCCAGCTTGAACCACGGGTCCACGTTGTCGATTTCCAGGGCCTTCGCCTCATTGGACCGGGCTACCACGCATCCGTCGTTATTGGAGAGCACCAAGACCGGCTTGCCTTGCATACTTGGATCGAAAGCACGCTCGCACGAGACGTAGAACGAATTAACGTCAATTAACGCAGTTCGCTCGACGTGGGCTCGGGCCCCGTCTGTCATGGGAACGCGTGCTCGGTCTTGCCGGACAATGCTGCAAGGTACGCCTGGGCCTCAGTCGGCAGGCCGACTGCGCTCACGTCGGCAGCCGGATCGTCCTGGCGGACCCTATCTTGCTCGGCCTCTCTCAGCTTTGCCGCAGCGGACTGGATGGCGAGCAGATCCTGCGTGGCGTTGCGGGCGCCTAGCAGGGCCCACGGGTCGCTGTTCGCCCCGACCAGGTCTCGTCAAAGTCCTCTTCAAATACGGTCAGCCCGTTGAGGTCCATCTGCCCGAGCGGCGAAATGCGGTAGCGGACCGCAGTGGCACGGCCGTGTCCGTGTCCGAAAGCGACAGAGGGCGGCCGCTTAGGCAGAACGGTGCTGAAATCCACGTCTATGTACTCCGCGAAAGGCAACCGGCGCTCACAGGCTGACGTGAAGTCCGCGATCGCCGTCAAGAGGCGTGACCGGCTGCCGTCGTCCCGCGCAGCTGCGTCCAATTAACGCTGGAGCCTGCTGCCGATGGATCCTGCCACGTCCTCAAGTTCCTGGATGAGTACGTCGCTGACGGCGTATTGGAAGCCCGCCAGCACATCCCGCGCCCGACGCCAGTAGTCCGGGTCGCCGCTGCGGACCAGGTTCAGCAGATCGGTGAACCTGTCGGTGCCGGGCGGCTCCATCCAGTGGTCGATGTCGAACTCCTCATCGGTGGTCTCGACAAAGCAGGCGCTTGAGGCGGGCGTTAATTCTCTCCAGTTCCCTGGTCCGTTTGGACGTCTCGGCGTTCTCTCGGACCCGTACTGGTTCGTCCAACGGTACTAGGTCGCCTCAGTGACCGGGAGCTCCCTGCCGACCTCGACCATCGGGCGTCCGTCATTGAGTATGTTCTGGCCCTCCCCGACATTCGCGACGACCCATTCCGGGGTGTATACGCGCCATGATTCGTGAACTTCCTCCTGTTTCCCCTTCTGGAACGCGAAACTGACACAAACGCTCGATTTCTACGCGGGACCCGACAAGACTCACTCGCGTCATGCCGCGCAGCCAAGGATTGTCCATGAACGACCAGAAGCATCTTCGCTGTTTGTCATTCTGATCCCCCATCATCGCTGGGCGGGCCCTCCGCGCAACCAGGGCGCGATGCGCCGATCGCGATCCAAGTTGCACTCCGGCCCCTCATACCCAGCGGTGACTCCTCTATCAGAACGACGCCGAAATCTGACAGACACAACCGGTGCCCGCCAGTCGCTGAAGGAGAAGGAACATGGAAACGCTGACCATCAAAACACCCGCAGACGTACTCAGTTTCGTCGGGCACACCCTGGGGTTTTGGCCCCGCGAAAGCCTCGTCTGCATCACCCTCGTCGACAACCACGTCGGGGCCACACTGCGCGTTGACCTACCGAAGCCCGGAGCAGAAATCAGCTACGCACAAACCATCGCCGGATACTTAGCCCATGACTCCAAGGCCGCCAGCGTTGTCTTCGCCGTCTACACATCTTTGCCCGCCCAGTCCGGACATTCCAGGCCCCACGCCGCAACCATCGCGGCACTGACAGGGGCCCTGGCCGAACGGGGAATGTTCATCCGTGACGGGCTCCTCGTGGGAGACGATGCAGTGTCGCAATACGACGGCGATCCCACGGCCGGACCGTCGCTGCCCCTAACGTTGACGCAGTCCAGCCAGATCAACGCCGAGTTCGTCTACCGCGGCAGCACCATCGCCCCAACCAACCGCATCACCTTGCCGGTCTCGACCAAAGAAACCCAAAGCGCCGAGGCCGTCGAAAGGTGCATGGAATCATTGCAGAGCCTGAACATCCGAGACGCTATGGACCGGGCCCGGACGCTGTGGACGGAAATGCTCGACGCAAAGTACTTCCCGGCCGACGAGCAAACCATCAGCCTGATCGCGAACCTCCAGTTTCCCGCCATTCGGGATCAGCTCATGGCGGACATCCCCGGAATCGACGAACCCATGGACCGCGTCCTCCTGGCCCAGACGGACGGCAAGCCGCACTGGTCCCGGGTCGAGTGGGCAGAGCAGCTGCTGCTCCACGCTTACACGCACAGCAGCACCAGGCACTCCGCCCCCATCCTGACCGCCATCGCCTTCATCAATTGGTGGGAAGGCAGAGGCAGCAAGGCTCACCAGTTCCTGCAACTCGCACTCGAGGCCGACCCCGGCTACCACTTGGCCAGGCTCAGCGACCAAATGATCGGTCGCGGAATAGTCGCCGGCTGGACCATGGACCAGAACACGGCGTATCGGAATCGCGGACTTGAGGCATCCTGAACCCGTACCGAGAGATTGATCTAGCAGGGAACCGGCAGTCAGCCTGACGCCACACGTTTTCGGAGCCATCCAAACACCGCTGCGTCCCAGCCCTCCGGATCGACATTCCACTCCTGCGTGTGCTCCACAGAGGGAAAAGTCGCCAGCGTGGCCAAATCAGGACGGCGGTCGACGAAGCGGCGGGAAACCCCGAAGGGAGTCGACCGGTCCCTTTCACTGTGGACCACCAGGGCAGGAGGGCGGAGTTCGTCCGCCCGGGCCACGGCATCCAGGGCCTTCAAATTCAAGGCTGTTCCCAGCCCGGCGATCCAACACAGTCGAGATGACCCAAGAATCCGCAGCCCCAGGGCCGCAATCCAGCGCGGAAGCATGCTGGATCGGGCGTTGGCCATCAGCGTGCTCGTCCAGTCAATGACCGGCGCATCAAGAACGAGCCCAGCAATGCGGTCCCGGAACTCCGACTCCAGGGTCAACTGAAGTGCAATCGCCCCGCCGAGAGACCAACCGAACAGCACAATCTGGCTAGCGCCCTGATTCAGGGCATATGAGACAGCTGCGTCCACGTCGCGCCACTCGGACTGTCCCAGGTGGTAGCGGCTATCCACTGACGCCGGCGCTTCCCCATCATTGCGGAATGAAACCACCAGAGAGGTGTAACCCAGCCGGGCCGCCACGGGTACACCGCGTAATGCGCCCGATTTCTTGCCCCCCAGACCATGGACATGGATGGCCCACGTCCCGGTATCTCCTGGGGAGGCTTCAGAGGGTGGGAACTGCCACGCGGGCGCGATGCCGTTCTCCACCGGAATCCCCACGTCTTTGTAGGGAAGGCCCAGCGGGTCCGGGGTTGGATAGACGTACCCGCTCCAGATCCCGGCCTTGGCACTCAGTAGGTCCCCTGAGTCAACCCGTTCAACCAGCCGCGTCACCGTCACGACGTCGGCGGGCCCTGCGCCGTCGTTGGTGGCCACGATCTTTCCGATGCAGGCGTGGCCTGCGCCATTGGCAAACCAGATGCTGTAGCGGCCTGGAACCGTGGTCCGGGGTGATGCAGGCAGTTCAATCAACAACGAATCGTTGCTGTCGCGGAACACCCTGAGAATCGGCAGATCCTCAACTCGCCGCGATGTGGGCACCACAATCTGACGCGCGAAATAGACAGCAGCGAAAAGCGCCGCAGCGCCCGCCATGACACCTCCGGTGACCACGCCCACAACGGCCTTACGCACCGCCGTCGTCCTCTGGTTCTTTCATGCGGTCGTCGATTACCTGGCGTAAACGCAGCAGCGTGTCGGGGGAAATCTCCCGCAATTGTCGGGCTGCAAAATTCCTGACGCGGTTTTCCCTCAGCGTCCGCAACAGCTGCAGTTGGGCATCGACGAGATCGGGGATCTCCCCGGTGTCCTCCAGGAGATACCGGGAGTCGACGCCAAAATAGTCGGCGAGGTTCTGTAGAAGCGCCGGGTCCGTCGCCATGGGACCGTCGCCGCTGCGCATGTAAGCCCACCGGGAGCGGGACAAAGGCGTTCCCCGCTCCTCCATGTCCCGGCTGATCTGGGGATAGGTCAAGGGCGAAGACCCTTGTGCCTCAAAAAGATCCAGGAGGAGATTCAACTTTCGGGCGAGGCGGGCTTGCGGCGTTTCGGAGAGCCCGCCGTCGCTGTCGGTCATGACTTCCACTCCCCCTTGATTGACGACCTGGCTCCCCAATGCCCGGGTGCGGAAACCCGGGTTCCGAGGTACTCCTCCGCTTCCGCCAGTACTTGAATATCACTCTCCCCCATTGACCTAGCAAGTTCGGGGTCGACCAAGAGGGCGTCCTGGATCTCAACCAACATCCTGTGGAGACGCTGCTTGGACGCACCCCGCGGGTCGCTGGCTACCGCCAGAGCATTGAGCCTAACCCCGGAGCGAGCCGCGGTGGTTCGTTCCCAGGGCCCAGCCAGGCGGTCGAGGAGGTCGGCGGTGATCCGGGAATCGGACCTGCGCTCTAGGCCACGTGCGACGGGCGGCAGGGCAAGGCCCACGCACAGAAACGCCATGGCTCCGAATACCGCGGCGTCGTAAACGTAGGAGAGCCGCAACATTGACTCAATCTCTCCCATCAGGTGCAGGACATCCATGCCCAGCACCGCAAGAACGAGCAGCACGGCCAAGGAACAGCCAATGCCGATGAAAGTGAGTGCGAGACGGAAATACGGCCTTGCCATCTCGCCACGGAACTTGAAGCACGTATAGCCGGTGACGGTCACCACCGCACCGATGTAAAGGAACTGGATGCTTGAGTACGCGGCGGCCGCCCCCTGACCGCCAAAGTCCTTCATGAAAGAGGTGGACGTCCGCGGGGAATCAACCAGGCTGAAACTCAGAATCAGTGCGACGACGACCACGCCCAGAAGAACAAATCCGCCCCTGTTGCGCCGGTCCGTCCTCTCGTCCGGATCGGCCGCCCGCAGGATCGCCCGGGACAGGAAATAGATCCCGACGACCATGAAGCTGTTGGCCACCAGATCCAGGACATTGCGGCCGCCGAGAAGCCGGTCTCCCTCGAGGTAGATTGTGTCGACGTTCAGGGTGAGTGCGGTGGCAATAGTCACGGCAGCCACCATGATGCTGTGGTCGCTGCGCCGCTTCATGCTTGGAAGGAGGCACAGGACCAAGCCCCAGATCACGGCGGCGGCAAAGATCTGGATCACCCCAAAATCCTTTCAAACGACCTGGGCTCGATGCTGCTGTCCCTGATTGCCGCGGCGAAGAGATCTGCCAGGGTCTCGGCGGCGGCTTCGATGTGATCCAGGAAGTCGCTGCGCCCCAGGATGCGCGAGACTTTCTCGCCGGAAAGATTGGGAAACAGGGTCTCGGCGTAGTTCGCGGACACCACCACCTCATCGTGGCGGAGCACCATATGTCCGAGTTCGTGAAGGATAAACTGCTGGCGGTGAAGCGCCGACGGCGTTGGCGCGTGCAGGATGATCTCCCGAGTGTTCGTGGACAGCCACAGCCCACAGACCGTTCCGCTGTTCAAGGACTCACAAACGTCGATCTCAATCCGCCGTCCGCGGACCTTCTCAATGATCGAGATCAGACGGTCCAAGGAGAGGCGGCTTGGCAGGTTCAGCGCCCGGAAGCCCTCCGCAGCGCTGCGCGCCGGCGAATTTTCAGAGTCCGCAAAATGTCCCATTGGAATCCCATCATCTGGACTGCTGGCTCGTATCGATGCCCGCTGCCCTTCGACGAATCGGCCCGCTCATATGGGCCCGCAAAGACTCGCCTACCACCATTGAACGCCTGTGCTCTGGACATGTCCAGAGCACCAAACCGCACCACCCTCACACCTCTGGCATCCAAGGTTGTCGGCGTGAGCGCGTACTCACGGCAAGTCATGTCGCAGGGTGCGCCGGCGTTGATGAACGACTGTGAGCGGAAAGATTTGCAGTGAATGCGGCGAGCGCTTCGAGCCGTCGCGCGCGTCGCAGCGCTTCTGCTCTACGCGTTGCGCCAACAGACAGCGTGATCGTCGACGGCGGCAAAAGGCAGCGGGGGCCTCGTCGGCTCCCGCCGCGCTCGCTACGCCGGATCCACGCGCCAAAGCTTCTGCCTCAGGGGCACGCCAGCACAACGCCGAGGCCCGTTTCTCTTCAGCCCTCGCGACGAGCAGCAAACTCTTGGATTCGCTGAATGCCCAGCTCCGGTCCCAAGCTGCAGACATCGACCACTTGGCTGCGGAGAACGCGGACCAACGAGCCATGATCAAGGGCCTCCGCGCCGACATCGACCGACACCAGACCGCCAACAAATCTGACGCCCAGGACTTGGTCCGTCTGGCCGGCAAGCTGCTGGCTTTGTCCCAGGCCACCGGCCTTGAACTAGACGACACCACGAAAGCCGTATTCCGCCGGCGAGGGTGGACATCCTCCAGCCGCCATCGGGAGGCGCAGAAGCAATGACCATGTCCATCGCCCGGCTGTCCGCGCAGTCGGGCCTAAAGTACCTCTTCAAAACCACCATGCTGGACGATCTGACGGTCACTCCCGCCAATGCCACCACGTACTACATGAAAGCGGGCACGCCGCATGGCCGCTGGCTGGGTTCCGGTCTGGAAGGCATCAGCCGGACCAGCGGAGACGTCGTCACGGAATCCGCAGCCAAAGCCCTTTTCGACCACGCGGTTCACCCGGACACCGGCTCTCCCCTGGGCCGTCCGCATGGCCAACCCACGGTCGTCCAGAACAGCCAGGGCCGAATCGAAACGCGCCACGCCGTCGTCGGCTTCGACCTCACGTTCAGCGTCCCCAAATCCGTGTCCGTCCTCTGGGCCCTGAGCCCCCGCCCCCTACAGGACCAGATCCTCCAGACCCACCACGACGTCGTCAACGACACCCTGCAGTGGCTCGAAGAATCCGTCATCCACACGAGGGCAGGCCGCAACGGCGTCGCCCACCTCGGCACCCGCGGCGCCATTGCCGCCGCCTTCGACCATTGGGAGTCCCGTGCCGGGGATCCGCAGCTGCATACCCACCTGGTCATCGCCAACCGCGTCCAGCGCATCACCGACGATGCGTGGGTCACCTTGGATTCACGGACGCTCTACAAGGCCGCGGTCGCTGCCAGCGAGCACTACAACGGTCTCCTCTTCGACGCACTCCACCGGACTCTCGGCACCGACGCAGACATCCGCGAACCGGCCGCGGACACGCACAACCCCAGCCAGCAACTCACCGGCGTCGACCAGGTGCTGATCCGCGAATTCTCCAACCGCTCCCGGCTCATCGATCTGGAAACCGACCGCCTCGTCGCCGAATGGACCGCCAGGCACAGCACTCCCCCAACCGCTACAACCACCATCAAGCTCCGCCAGCAGGCAACCCTTTCCACCCGCAGCGCCAAACCGGAGTCCGCCGCGCCACTCCATCAGCTCTCCGAACAGTGGCGGGCCCGCGCAGCGGCCAAGGGCTTCGAGCCCAGCCTCGTTCTGGCCAACACCGTGCGACGCTCCCACGCCGCCCCGTACCGGAAGGGTGACTTCACTGCCAACTGGATTGACGCTGTGGGCACACTGACCCGCGAGCGCGTCGCGACGAAACGCGCCACCTGGAACCGGTGGAACCTCCTTGCGGAAGCCGAACGGGTCTGCGCCGACATCCGCTGCAACACGCCGGCGGACCGCAACACCATGATCGATGCCGTTGCCACCGCCGCAGAAAAACAGTCCGTTCCACTCAACGAGTACCGTTACACCGTCCCCGTTAACGCGCAGCCTGACCTCCGCTTCGCACACCGCAGCATCTTCGACTTCCACGGCTCCCGGCTCTACACAGACACGGCAATCCTCGCCGATGAGGATGTCGTCATGGCGGCACGGAACAACGACGGCGGCCCGGCGGTGAGCTCGGCCGTCGCCATGGAATCGCTCGCCGGCTACAAACACCGTGGTCGGCTCGAGCTCCACAGTGACCAGCGCGCGGCGGCGGCCCAGGTGCTGCTCAGCGGCAACCGGCTTGATGCCGTCGTCGGTCCCGCCGGAACCGGCAAGACGACGACTCTCGGCGCGGTCAAAGCGGCCTGGGAGGCAGAATTCGGGGCCGGTACTGTCGTCGGACTGGCACCGGCAGCGGCGAGCGCCGAGGTCCTCGGACGGGAACTGTCACTGGCCACTGAAAACGTCGCTAAATGGCTGTACGAGTCGGTCGGGCAGGGAGCCGGCCACAGGGCTGCTCAGTTCTTCGACACGGAGCAACAGCTCACCGTCGGTGCTACTACCGGCCCACTGTCCCTTCGGCTCGCTCAGAGAGCCGCCCGGCTCGCTGCCGAGCAGGACAGGTGGCGTTTCCATCCCAACCAGCTGGTCGTCGTCGACGAGGCCTCCATGGTCTCCACCTTTCATCTGTCTGCCCTGGTACAACAGGCCCGGGACGCCGGGGCCAAGATGCTGCTGGTGGGCGACCCCGGGCAATTGGATGCCATTGACGCCGGCGGTACGCTCGGCTGGCTCGACCGGCAAGGGAAGACGGTACGACTGAGCACCATTTGGCGGTTCGAACAGAAGTGGGAGCAGGACGCCTCCCTCAAGCTCCGGGCCGGTGACTTCGCGGCCATCGCTGACTATGACCGGCACCAAAGGATTCAACACGGCTCGTACCTCGATATGGTCGACGAAGCCTATCTGAGCTGGCAATCGGACCTCCAAGGCGGCACGTCGTCCATTCTCATTGCGGCCGACAACGACACAGTCAGCATGCTCAACCAGCGGGCCCAGGCCGACCTCGTCATCCAAGGCACCGTGGACGCGGAGCACACGGTGCCGCTCAGCGACGGATCGCAGGCCGGCCCCGGCGACACTGTCATCGCCCGCCACAATGACCGCAGCATCACCGACAGCAGCGGTGACTTTGTCCGGAACGGGATCATGCTCGACGTCGTCCGTACTGTCGCGCGCGACGGCTCGCTCACCGCGGTACGCAGAGACACCGGCGCCACGATTATTCTTGGCCGGGAGTATGTTGAAGCCTCGGTTGAGCTGGGATATGCGACGACGGCCCACCGCTCGCAGGGAATCACCGTGGACACCGGACACACCGTCGTCACGCAAGGCCGGCTTACGCGGGAGCTACTGTACGTGAGCATGACCCGCGGACGAGCGGGAAACCATGCGTACGTTAGCGAAAACGATCCTGCGGACGACGAGCCTCTGGATCCCGCCTCGCCGTCTTCGTGGCGCCAGATACTTGGTGAGGTCCTTGCCGCCGAGGGAGCCGAACGTACGGCCCATGAAGTCCGCGACGCCGAGCACTTGACGGCGGACAGCCTGGAGCACCTCAGTGCTGAATACGATTACCTCGCACAAATCGCTGCCGCTGAGGACCTGGCAGGGTTCCTTGAGACCCACTCTCCCGGCAGGGCCTCAGAACTTCACCAAGCCCATTCGTGGGGAGCCGCTGTCGCAGCGTGGCGCCAGGCCACTGGCGTTAGCCGTCCAAGCACGCAACGTGTTGTCTTGACTGCCCTGCAAACAGACGCCGCGGCTCGAGATATGGCGGCTGTCATCCACTCCCGACTCCGTCAGTTCCTGTCCGGGATGCCCGCAGCTGGAATAGATCCCCTGGCTGAACCTGCTCGCACGACTCGTCCTGATGTAGCCGACATGATCAGCCAGGCTCAGGACCGGATCCAGCAGCGGATGACTAATGTCGCCCGCGACGCCATTACGCGTGACACCGAATGGAAACGGACGCTCCTTGGGGCCCTGGGTTCAAATGCACTTCCAGAGCATGCGGCGAACGTCCTTCGCCGAGTCGCCATCCACAGGGACCGATGGGGTATCGATGACTCGCCCCTCCCCCTGGGCCCAGTTCCTGACTCATATGACTGGGAACAACAGGAGCAGCGCGCCAGGATCATCCGCCTTGTTGACCAATCTGCTCCATCGTCTCCCAGTTACCGGCAGGCTTCGACGTTGCTTGATGACCCGACTACGTGGGAAGACCGGCTGATCAATGTCGGCTGGCAAATCTAAACTGGTCGAGAAGGTAGTCCATGGATGCAAACCCAGCCCTGAAACCGAAGCTAGCGACACCTGCTTTGATCCTGAGCAGCGTGGCAATCGCTGCATGGGTCGTCTATCTCGTCGGTGCTGCGGCCGCCAACGCACCTGATAACTTATCCTTGCTCCAAACCGCGGCTATCGCACTCCCCGCGGCCGCAGCCGCTGGGGCGGTCTGGTTGGTCCGAGGACGCCGGCGGCGTTCATGGATGGCTGGGGCTACCGAAAAGTGGGTTCACTTCAACGATTTGAAGCGAAGCAGTGGCACGACGGCAGAGGTCACGGTTCTGAGCGTGGACGCTCTTGAACCCACAGGCTCCTGGATCACCATCAAGTGGAACCGCTTCGACCACGTTCAGCCAGCATGGATCGAGGCCCTGCCGGAGCCGATCTGGCCCGGCTCCGTTCTACTAATTTCACCGGACCCCGCGCAAATCAGGCCTGGAGCGCCATGGCCGGCAACTTATTACATACGGGGTTCAGATTCCTTGGCCTGGGCGCCGCAAGCGAGGCTCGGTCAAAGCCCCAGCGCAACCCCCTGGGCGGCCGGTTGAGCTTGAGACGTCAAGATTCTCCTCGCGCTCAGCACTGAGGGTCCAACTGAGCAGAAGCGCACTGCATGTATGGGCCGGGATATGTGGTGAACGGCCGGCAGCGGGAGGTGCAGACTTTGGTGACGCCATCAGGCATACATACAAAAAAGCGTGTACTTTGGCATGCGTGCCAGCACCGCCGTCGTTTTACAGGCGAGCGATCAACTGGGCCTAGGCGGACGGACCTTCGGTCTCGACACCGTCCTCTTCCACGTGCTGAACACCTGTAACCACGCTCAAAGTGGAAGAGCCCATATAGGACGTTCGATGACTGCTACGGATGCTAAATTTTCCCAGTGAAACATCTCAGAGCCATTTCGGTGCCCTTATTCGCTGCCGCATTGCTGTGTGGCTGTGGCCCCTCCTTCGACCCGGAGTATTCAGACAGGATTGGAAACGAAGCGCCGGAAATGGACGGGTATCGTCCTGAAGAAGAGCCCGGTTGGGCTCCGGATGAATCGGAGATACCAGGTTACGTTCCTGAGCCTGCAGGCTGGTCCTGTTATTACGACGAGACCTACAACTATGACTGGCACGACGATGTACTTTGCGTGAATGGTGCACAGTCCCATCGTCCTTACCTTCTCGAGGGGTATGACTTTGTCGCGTACGAAGATATAATGGCCGCTGCGGCGGATTATGAATTGTATCTCAACAGCCACTAATTTCCGTCTCAGATGTAATCTCAGAATTAGGTATAGCGCAATGGGGCTCTTGGTGGTTGGTGGGGAATTGAGTTCGTGTCGTTGAAAACCAAGGGGCCCGTGGCCCTGCTGGGATGAGTGTGTCTAGCATTCAATCTGGAACAGGACCACGAGCCTCAGGGGCTTCTCCTGTGCCCACGTTCACGCTGCCCTCAAACCAGGCCAGCAGCATACTGTTCCGGTAATGCAAGGACACTGTGGACAGATCCCCGACGACGCACTGTTCTGCCGAGAGCCCTTTGGCCATCAGCACCGGGACATTTAGAGCGTCCGATCCACGGACGGTGCCGGTTATTGAGCGTCAGGATCTTTGGGGGCTTCCGACGCTGCCCATCCAAACTGATCGTGACCGGTTTACAGCTATCGGGGCTCTCCTGGTCCAGTATTCGTCCGGGCGGATTTCACCATGGGCAGTTGTTCTGCCAGGGTGCGCGGGTCGCTGCCTGCCGCGGCGCGCCCGTCCGGGGTAAGGAGCACCGGCAGGCTGGTGAAGCCAAGCCCGGCCAGCCACTCGGCCGCGACGGCACGCGGATCACATCGTGCATCTGCACGCAGTGTGGCCCAGAGTGCTCAGCCAGCGCCGGGCGGCGCCGCATCCTATCCGGCAAGACACCTCCACAGCCTCGCTCATCGAGCGCCCCCCGACGGATGCCGAAATGCGGCGAAGGGCTTCGATGGCTGGCGCGACAGAATCGGTCGCCCGGCAGTACGCCGCGGCATCGGGACTGCTCGTTGAGGTTGCGGACTCGCCGACCTGACCAGTTGCCAACGGTCCATGCGGAGCCAACGCAACACGGTTCACCACCCGTTCGCTACACGCGCCGCCCCGCGACGCGCCGACATCGTTCCTTCGCCCTTCAGCCATTCAATGACTCCCCCTCGGTTGCTGGATGCACGTGCATCCTTAATTGCGCCGCTTGGGCGGCAAAATCTCCACGAGTGGGGCCGCGGCCACAACGGCCGCCAGCTGAAGGAGCTGGCCGTCGCGGGCCGCCGCAACCGGGAAATGTGTGTCGAGGAGGCGAGCGATGCCGGCACGATCCCCTCGATCCGCGAGGACGCAAGGGACATTGTTGGGGGCGGCCAGGCTGGCGTTGCCTCCGGTTCCGCCGGTCACAGAGTTGACGGCCCGATTCCTGCTCCCGCGGGACTACTAACGAGTAAAGAGGGGGTCATGACAGTTACGGTTAGCCTTCGTCGCCCTTGGATTTCCGTGCGTACTGCTTCCAGCTGTCGGGAATGAGCTTCTCCCCGCCGTGCCAGTCGTACCGTACGTGGCTGGTGAACCATTCGTCCGCATACCGGGCATGGTCGATGATGATGACCTGCATGGCACCGGCGTGGGCCTCAGCGAAGTCCGCGACCACTTTGAACATGGCTCGCACTCGCTCGCCTTCACGGTCGGCGTTTCCATCGGCCGATGCCGACAGATCACCTTGGAAGTGGGCTTGGCTGGGCTGATCGAGCATCAAGAACCGCGGCACCGGCCGGTTCTGCCCAATGAAGTACCGGTGCAGGGCAAGGTGTGCTGCAATGTGGTAGCCGACCCAGTTCGCACCACTGCCGAAGCCGGTCAGCTCGACGGGGCCGAACTCCTCATCGACGACGATTGTGAGCGCGTTGATGTCCAGTCGGACGGGTCGGTCGGCGCTCTCCGCTTCGAATTCACGGCTGTACTCACCGAGGTATGTGCCGATAACGTTCAGGCGTGAGGTCGTCTGCTCACGCACCTCGTCGCTGCTGAGTTCAGCGTCGAGACTTCTGACACGCAGCTCCGCCTCGCGTTGCGCGGCGCGGAGCCGGTCGAGTCCCTCCTGGTCGGAGGATTCTGCGCTGCGAAGGATGGCGTCGATGCGACCACGCACGAACGACTGCCGGGCGGTGACATCGCTTGGTCCGGCCTCGCCGACCGAGCGTGCTGCCGCGTCGAGGGCCCTGGTGGCGGAGGCGAGAGCATCCCGGATCTCGGCGATGCGGGCGCTGATTCTCGCCACTGCTTGGGCGCGGCGAGGCTGCACTTGCTGCACCTCCGCGAGACTGTTGCGGAGCTCAGCCAGCCGCTCCTGCAACTGCGTGACCGTGGCATCGCGTTCGGGAAGCTCCTGCACACACAGGGGGCACCTCTGTGCGTCCCCGTCGTGATCCGGGAGCAGGCCGATGCTTTCAAGCCTGCCGACCTGAGCTTGAAGGGACCCCGAGTATTCGGTTTCGCCGCCGCGCTGATCGAGAACGAGGTCCCGGATGGCTATAGCGCGATTCAGTTCGTTGCGTAGGCGTGCGAGATCCGCTTCCAGACGCCGTCGGTCGTCCTGAGCACGAACATCCGCCTCGGTATCGGCCGGCTGCGACGTCGCGGACTGTCCTGCGTACAGGATGGACAGCGCTGCACCCCGGTAGTCCCCCGCATCGATGAGCCCGTAGTTCGGGAAGAGGCCTACCGCGCGCGCCTCCCTGAGAAGGTCCCGGAACACGGTGTCGTGTTCGTTCGCGGCGCTCTCGGCACGGTCAAGGGCGGCGTCGGCACGGCGGAGGGTCCTTTTGGCGTCCCTGAGCGCTTCACGTTTTCGTGCCTGGTCCCCGTCGACGGCGCCGAGGAAGAACGGGAAGGTGTCCCGAAGGGAAACTTTTATGCCATCTTCTGCTTGCCGGTGGAACAGTGTCGACTTTGTGCCAATCTCTTCCTGTTCCTGCAGACAGAACAGTGCCGCGGTGCCGAGACCGACGGTGCGAGGGCCGGTGCCGTAGTCGTTGGCTTCCAGAGTCACATTGTCGAGCCCGATGCGGGCGCCAATCTGTACCCTGAGTGCGTCAGAGTCCACATTCTCGCGGAGTTCGTCGAAGGTCGGCATCTCCAAGTCCGAACCACCAAACTGAAGCATTGCGCGGGAATTGCTTTTCGTTCGCGAAGCTCTCCTGCCCGCCACGACACGGCTGCCGTCGTTGAACTGCCACATCACCGCGTACCAGGCGATAGTGCTGAACATAGCCGTTCGCGGAACGGTCGCCTCGTCTCTGCCGAGGCAGTAGTCGACGATGGTTAGAAGGGCGCTCTTGCCCGTGCTCGACTCGCCGGTGACGATGTTCAGCTCACCCGGCCGGAAGTCTACATCTCGGATGTCGCCGACATGGTTATAGATCCTGATCTTCAGCAGTTGCATTACGGACTGACTCCAAGTTGGGTGAACACGTTTGCGGTGGATCCGGACCGAGCGAACCATGCTCCGGTCAACGCCGAAGCTACAGCGATGCTTCGCAGTTCCGTATCGGAAGCGACCCTCGTGTGAACGGCAATTGTGGCGCCCAGCCCACCGTCGCCTTCGAGACTCAGCAGGCCGGTCCGGAGCCCGAATCGGAGCCCTTCACGCACGTACGGAGCGAATGCTCTCGCTCGAGCGGGAAAACCCACAAGCACGTCCGCGTTGTCGTTGATCCAGGTCGGGAAATGGGTCGCGATTGACCTGGGAAAGCGGGCCCTGGTCGGAGCATGCAACGTCAGCGGTGCGACGAGAAACGCCAGCGGCCACGGCAGAACCGTCCCAGCCTCCCGTTCATAGCGGGCCGCGCACCATGCCAAACAGACAGCGCTGATAGCGGGGTTCAGGATGTCCGATGCAGGTTGCGGTCGATGCGGCCACGCCACGATGCCGCCGTTCATTCCTGCGCTCCTGACAGAACACCGGCGAGGAGTTGTTCGAAGTCGGGATGCCACCCGTATTCACCGTCGTTAGCGATGCTGTGGCGGGTGCCTCGCGCGTGAAACGGGACGTCAAACTCCGAGCGGATCGTCACCTGAGCCGATTGGCCAAGCGTGCGAAATAGCTCACGTCCACGGATCGCTCGCGCATGCGGGTCTGTAACCCCGTCGCTTTCCAAATCTTCAAGCATCTCGTCGAACCGGCGGGACCATTCGTCTTTCAACGCCGACTCGTACCGCTCAAGCTCATCATCGAAAAGGTCGCCGTTCTGCACCCATTTCGTCGTGTGGGCGTACGCGCGCAAGTAGTCCACGACCGCGTTACGGAGCGTGCCAGGTCCAACCTCCACCAGCCGGAGCTGGTCAACAAAGTGCTCGTCGTGACCTGCGGCAACCTCCTCGTCGTCGAAGTCGAGGGTGAAATCCACGACGAGCGCGTCGACACGAAAATCGTCTCGAATATACTGCATCCGGTCATACAGCTCTGCCGCCGACACCGAACCGCCCCCGGCGACGCTGCGATTCTGTCGCAGGATCAACACCGCGCGGCTGTCCCACCAGCCCCAAAGCCGGGCACGGTATTCAGCAACATGCTTGGCCGGAACGAACGGTGCCAACTCCGCATCCAAGAGGACGTCTAGTTCCCCAACGGACGCCTGCTCACCAAGCACCCGCATACGGGTGAGCAATGATGCCCTGACGGATGAAGGTGCTTGCGTCCACGCATTCCGTCCCTGCTTCGTTGCGACGGAGCCAGTCACCGAGGCCGCGTCAAGGAGGGTCAGCGCTTCTGCAACATTCCGTTCGGCGTCATCGATGCCGAGCAACGACGCCGCGCTGCCGGCTTGCACCGGGGATGTGGTCACCAGCGTCAGCATCGGCCCGTCCGCGGCGGCGAGTGAAGGGGTTTCAAGCCAAACCCGAATTGTCTTCCAGAGGTCGACGCTCTTGTCGGTCAACGACGTCTGCGACACATGCTGTTTCAGCTGAATTGCACTAAGTGGATGGCCGGCCGCGTCAGTCAACGTGACGTCGTCGAACACTTCCAATGTCATCCGCATGGACTGATCCGATGCCCGGCGCGATGATACGAGTAGCTCGTACATTGCCCACCGCACTTGATGAAGGAACCCCAGTGCGGACGCGGACGCGTCGAACCCGGCCATCAGTTCCCCCCAACTCCGCATTCCAGACAAGTACGTTACTTAGTCATTGTGCTGGCAGGTGCAGTGGCCACCAAGTCAGCGACACACGGTCTCTTAAACAAGCGTCTCGAAACTCATCCTCTCAGGCGCCCCGAAAGGAATCCCAACCGGACAAAATGAGCCATTTTAGTAGCTGCATGCTGAGGACTGCTCGGATCGGGATATTCCCGCCTCGATCATCAGCGACAAGGTGCATTCCGATTCTCTCAGCTGCCCGCTCAGGAGTCCCGTTATCCGGATGGATTACGGCGATCCCCTCACTGTCACGCTGGGGCAACTGCTGCGACAACGCGCTGATGGAGAACTTCTTCGGCCAACAAGAGGAGGAGCTCTTCCACCACGTCCGATTCATCAGGACTGCCGTCCAGCCCGGACCATCAGCTCCGGATCCGCTCCAAGACGTAAGAAGGTTGACCTTCTTTCCAGCACTGCACTATCCAGCACAACACCCCGAAGGGCAGCCTCGGTGGCCATCCGATGTGTGGATCCTTCCAGGGAACGAATCGGGATCGTCCGGAGGTCCCCCGTTGTCGGGCAGACGTGCTCCGCAGCTTCCGGCCGGCCCCGTCGGGGTAGTTCCGCTGCTTAGGACACCGCGGGACCGCAAATAGCCCTTGGCGACGAAGCGGACGAGTGGGCTGCTGTCCCGGCCCAGGGCGCCAAGGACTTCCCGTGGGACGTCGGGGTTCATGGCGACGAGAACTGCCAGGTCGATACTTCGACCGGCGAGTTCTATGAGCAAATCGGGTGGTGTTGCGCTGTTGAAGGCGACTGCCTGGCGGACCTGCGTGTCGTTGTGGCCGGCAAGTGAGCGAAGGACCGCGGAAGGAGTATTCGGGTTGGCGGCCACGGCCCGGTGCACTTGCGTGCTGGGTCGTTCACCACCAAGCATTCTCAGCAGGTCGGCGTCAGCGGCTGGACTGAAGGCGACTTCCGTGCGCACCTTCGCGCTCTTATCCGCGACCATCCGTTCCAGAGCCGCACGGTCGGGTCCAGTCCGTTGCCGAGTCAATGCCAGTTCGGCTTCTGCTTCCCGAACGAGCTCCTCCGGCGCCGCAGGGTTCTTCAGAGCTACTGACCGTACGCGCGATTCAGAGTCGATGAGCAGAGCTAACAGGATCCTCTGTGGCAGCCTCGGGTTCCCGGCCGCCCCGGCCCGGACAAGAAGTTCCTGATCGTGGGAGAGCCGTTCGAGAATCGTTGCCGGTGCACGAGGGTTGGCAGCTACTGATGCTCGAACGCTGGGTTCGGGATCTCCGGCTAGCTGTTCCATGACGGCATCTGAGGTGCGGGGGTTCGAGGCGACTTCCCGGCGTATATCGTCATCGGCGCTACGGCCAAGGCGTGACAAAGTTTTCTCGCCGCTGCGTTCGTCGCCAGCGACCACGAGACGCATGTCAGGGTCCCGCCGTCGGCTCTTCGATAACCGGTCAAGGGCGCCTTCAACAACCCTGGGCGGCACATCGATGTCCGGCCACCTCTTCATCAGCCCGAGCACTTCGAGCAGGTCCTCATCGGTGTCGGCGAGCAGCAGGGATTCGGCGATGGATTTCGCCAGCTCGGAGGGGCTGTTCGGGTTTTCCAGCACTGACGTTTGCACCGCGCGATGAGAGTCCCCTGCCAAACGGGTGAGGGTGGACGGCGGTGTCGCGTGATGTCTTGCGACTGCTGCCCGGACCCTGGCGTCTCTATCCGATGCCAATTCGATCAAGGTGGTCTCCGGCGCGGATCCCAGTGACGCAAGCATCTCGCGAACTGTCACGGACCTGCTGGCCTGCAGCAACTGGACGAGGCGCGCGCGGTCTTCAGCTTTCAGGGTCGGGTTCTCGACCAGACTGGCCAGCACCTCGGGTGGGGAGTCCGTTAGAGCTAGTAGTGTGCCGTAGGGGGTCGACGGGTGGGCTGCAATGACGCGGAGTGTTTGACGCTCGTAATCAGCAGCGGTGTACCGCCACTCGCGTCGGGCGCCCGAACCGGCGGTGCGGAATCGCAGTCTCGCTTCCCGTGATGCTGCGAGGTCGGCAAGGAAGGCAGTGAGGTCGTCGCCCTGGTGCCGGACCGAACGTTCCAGTGTGAGCCAGCGAATCTCAGGATCAAGGTCGCTGAGCAGGCTTGTACGCACGTCCGCGTCCGAGATGGGCAGCTTCCTTGCTGCCTCCCTCCGTACCCACGCGGGGCGGTTCGCACCGATCAGATCGGTCAAGACGTCATCCGGGAGACCCGTCCACATCCACTCCTCGACGCCAAGCTTCCGCCCAGCCTCCCAGCCCCAGCGATAGCTCGCCCGGGGAATCGATAGTTGGCCGTGGCCCCCGACCATTTGGAGAAAGTCCCAGAACCATGTCGTTTCCAGTGCTGATTCGTCCCGATCGCAGCTGATGTGAGCCCTGTTCTGGTCGAGCGCAGTGCCCCAATTGGCCTCTGCCGTTGCCCGCGCGGCCAAGGCGCGTCCGCCATCGGCCGCCTTAGCATCCTGGTCGCCGTTGCCGCTGATGTCGGCGGTCACCGCTTTCAACTGCGGCCGTGGAGTGCACGGATTGGCCGCAGCGGCCCGCCTGACCGCAACGCTTCGATCGCGTGCCAGGGCCTTCAGTACGTCCTCGGGTGCCTTCCTGTTGGTGGCGATCCCCTGACGAACCTGCCAGCGGGCATCGCCTGCCAACATCCGAACGGTGGGTTCAGGTGTCGACTCATTCCGTCCCACGCGGCGACGGATGTCGGGGTCCTCACTCTCGGCGAGGTCGGCCAACCTCTCGAACGACGTGTACCGGTTGTCGGCGAGAAGTTGATGCCTGCGCCTCTCCGGTATCGGCGCCTGCCGGGCAAGCTGCGTCTTTGCGGTCGCCTTGATGAACTCCTCCCGCAGGGATGGCAGCAGTTCTTCTGCCTTCCCGCCAAGGAGATGGGTAAGGCTCCAGCTTGGCATCAGCCGCTGGCGTGGGAGCCAAATGCCGACCCGGCGGATTCCGAGGCTGTCATCGGAGTCGAGCATGACGTAGCCGAGCAGTTGACGCAGGAAGTCCCTGAGCTTGCTGACCGTCAACGTGCTGTAGACCTTGCAGTCGATGAGGGTCTCCCCGATCATCCAGTCAGCGTCGGCTCCCCCGACGAATACAGAACCGGCGAAGCCCGGATTTGGTTCGTAGCGGACTCCAATGGCGATCTGCTCCTGCCAGGCTTCCAGCTGATCAGCGCTTGACGACATCAACGATCTGATGTTTCCCAGCGTCCGCGGATCAATCCGATCGGCGAATGATTGTCCGTCCGCTGCCTGGTCGCAGATCGTTCCCAATGAACCGTTCATCACCACGGCGCCCTTCCGCGCCACCTGCTCGCAGTAGGCCAGCAGAAGTGCCGCCCTGTCGAGTCCCGAGTCAGAGTACGGTTCCTGCAGCAGCTTGATGGCCACGTCGAAGGCTTCAGCGAGGATCCGTGTGCGGTGGGAGCCGTTCTCGACCGAAGGAACCAGGGTAGCCAGCAAGCCGACGCCGGCAGCCGCCACAGAATGGAGTGGGTCAAATCCGCCTAACTCGATCCGCGCGCGAAAGTCGAAAGCGGTGCCGGCCAGTCGGCCGTCCGCCCCTTGGAACGGAGACACCACTGTCCTACTCCTGGCGAGTTGTGTCAGGCCCAGGGCGTCCGCGGCCGCACGGGAGCCGTCGCTTCGCCCGCTGGAAGCCTCAAGGAGCGGAGATATGTGGTCCAGGTAAGCACGCTCTGGCGACTGCGGGTCCTGTAGAAGCGATGTAAGGCTCATCGACTGACACTCTATCCCCGAGCATCCGGTTTGCGTGCCCGAGCCTCCTGCGCCGGCGTCAGCGGCCCCGGACGGGCCCGCCCAAAGACGGAGGACGCCGCCCTTGGCGTCAGCCGGCTCCACCAGTTCGGGGCCGTCGTTCCGCACCGAGTTGACCCGGTCGCTGACGATCCGGGGCGTCAGTACGTGGGAGGCGATACTGAACGGGACGCCCGGGGGTAGCTCATCGGAGCATCGTGCACACCGCTTCGCAAGGGAGCGCCTCTTGGGTCAGAGCTTCCGCCACTAGGGCTCGTCGCTTCGGCGGCGTCAAGACGTCCTTGTAGCTAAAGAGGACCAGCTCGTCCCGCCCTCGTTGCTTCGCACGGAGGCCCTTGGAGGCATATCCCAGATCCTTGTTCGAGGCAACAACCCAGCACCCAATGCCCTCGCCAATCTTGTCCGCCGCCTCAGGATGTTCCCTGGCTAAGGCAGTTGGCAGATCCGATACGAAGGGGTCCGTGACCCTTTCGCCGACTTCCAGGTGCTCCAAAACTGAACTGAGGAGCTCACTGACGGCACCCTTCTTCTTGAAGCGGAACTCGCCCACCGCGTACGTCGCCACCGTATCCCCAATCCGGAGCCTGCCTTGCGGCAATCCAACACTATCTCCGGTGCCGACGCTGACTCATCGGTCACCGCCCCTCTTGGCGCCTTACGGCCCTATGCTGCCCCTGCACGGAAGGGACCGAAGCAGCTTAGAAGACTTTCTAAGACTGACGTTCTACCGGCAGCAGCGCAGGCTCTATGCGATCCATCAGCAGACGTGCAGAGTTCCCCGCTAGATCCCCCATCATTGTCACCGCCTGCCGGCCGAAACCGTGCCAGGCGAGCCCCATTCGCACAGTATCTTCATCGATTCGGCGACTCTCTCGCTCCATGCCCTCGAGTGCAGGAACCTGTTGGATCAGGATGGCCAGCTCAACGAAGTGGTTCTGCATCTGCTGAACCGCCAGCTCGAGTTTGTCGAAATCTACCGATTTGCCCGGCTTCCAAGGGTCAACGAAAATGTCCATCGACGAATGCGCTGCCCACTTGTTCCGCATGTATTGGACATACTTGAGTTCCGGAGTCTTGTTCTCAATACCGCCCTGCTGGATCTCAGTCACGAGGGCAAGGGCGGCGTCGCGTTCCGGAGACTTAGGACTGGCTTTGAGTTGTCGGCGGACCATCGCCAAAGCGTTGTGAAGCGAATTCGAGCCGTCGCCGGTCTGATCGAACAGCGATGCCGTGTCTACAACCGCCTTTTGAAGCACACTGACAACGAGGTGGTCTAAGCCAGCACTGAGCGGGTTGTTTCCAGCCTGTCTGCTGACGGCTCGGAGCCGGGGCGCCGCTATCTTCGCAAACGAAACGGAGTGGGCGGCCTCCGCCAACTGGGCAATGGCATTTTCGATGCGCACTCCAGGGGGCAGCTCGTCGAGCGCTTTTTGGAGCTGCTCCTTGTCGTAGGGTTCCACTCCGTCCGAAGCCTCTAGTGTCGTCGCGGCCTTGGGTGCCTCATCAGTCCCGGACACGTCGTGCTGGGCGTGTTCGTCAGACATTTCGCCAGCCCTTCAGTTTGTTGAGGATGTCTCGGGCGTCTTTGATCTCTTTGGTGTAATGGCCAGTCTGACCGTCGTCATCGTGGTACTCGTATTCTTCGCGGATACCGATGTCGTCAGTGAAGGTTTCGGTGCGACTCTCCCGGCGAGTGTACTTGCCGTCCGAACTCCACCCGTCGTAAGTCCTGCTTCTGGTGTCAGTCTTGCCCTTGTACGTCGAGTCGTAGTTGTCAATGAAGTCGCTTAGGACATTCGCTTCCTCGTCCGTGAGGCGAGTTTTGGATACGTCCAGGTGCTGCCCTATGGAGTCCCGAAGCCGTCTCTTCTCGTTTCGATCCATGTGTCTGCCCCATCCCCACTGACGCCACTACGCCTGAAGTTATCGAATCCATCTGTCAAGACACGGCGGCGGTCCCGCCAGTGCCGATCGGAGAATCTACCACGCGCCTTCTCCTTCGAGTAGCGGCGCCGCGCGGTCGGGAGATCCCATTCGACGAACGTGCACGCTTTTTCGGACATGCGCCGTCGTCGGTAGAGTTGGCGTGCACGTACCCTCGGCGACGACGACAGTCGCGCTGCGAGAGTGAACTTTCTCAGGCGAAGTGGCCGAGGCACTCTGGCGATCGCCGCATGGGAAAGGGGGTTGGTGTGCTCACCAACCCGCTTAGGCAGCACTCACGCCCGCGCCCGGGACGGACACTTGAGCTCTTCAGCAGCTCAGCTCATTCCCCGCCACGCTCCCGAAAGGGGGCACCACCACCGGACCTTTCGAGGTGACGTTGTAGGCCTGCGTGGCACCCTCGGCCACGACGGGCGCCTCAAGGCCTGCACGCACTTCAGCATCGGGCGCATGCGACATGCGCTGGTAGACCGAGGTGCCGAAGCGAAGGTCCGGCCCGATCGTGTCGGCCACGATACGCCGGGCTTCGCGGCGTTCGCCGTCCTTTTCGTACGAGCGGAATTCCAGATCCCCCGCGACAGTGACCGGGTCGCCCTTCTTCAGTGAAGTCGCCGCGTTTTCGGCCAACGCGCGGAACGCGGATACATTATGGAAGACGGGTTCTCCATCGTGCCATGTGCCGTCTGCCCCCTGGACTCGCTGGTTCACGGCGACACGAAGCTTAGCGTGGGCCACGCCGCTTTCACCGATACTCAGTTCGGGATCGGCGACGAGATTGCCCGCTATGCTAACCGGGATCTTGGTGCTCATTTTCTTGTCCTTTCAGTTGCCGTCGGGACTCTCCCGCCGGACAGATTTGGTGCGGCGGTCTTTACGGCCCGGCTATTACGGGTCCGTCCACAGAACGCACGGGCCGTTCCACGCCCATGTAGGACGCGCCGGGGTTCACGCGCGGATCCGCCTCAACTTCGGAGATCTTGCCGCCAAATCCCGGCGGATGGGTGATTTCAAGAATCCCCTTGCTGGCAGCGGTGACGCGGCCCAACACTGACTTGGCAATGTCCGCACGGGACCCGGGTAGCTTGCTGCCGACGTCGCGGACCATCGCATCGTTCTCTGCCTCAATGACGGCGTCAGCCCATCCGGCCAGGTAGGTGGCGGATTGCGGGCCGCGGTCGATCCCGTGGGCCCTGAGCACGGTATAGGCGACGGATTCAGCCTCGACTTCAGCCAGCCCCCGGTGGTCCGCGCTGCTGCCGTAGAGCCGGCCGATCTCGTCGTCCGGACCATGGAGCAGCACATGCCCAAGCTCGTGAGCAAGAACCGCGGTGCGCTCTTCCGTGCCCAGCCAAGCACCAACCTGGACCCGGTGTCCGGCGAAGTCCGTAAAGCCGCTTGTCAGCCCATATTGGGCGTCCGTCACGTCGACGTCGAACCCGTGTCTGCCGGCGACGGCCGCCAGGGATCGCCACAGCTCAGCTGCGTCCACGCCAGAGCCGGCACCGCCGCGAGGCACCAACAGCGGTGTCCCCTGCGTCTGCGAGACGTCAAAGACTGCCTGTCCTCGCCAGCCGGTGATAATGGTTTTCTTCCCATCGTCGACGGCACCGTGCGGCAAATGATTCCCCGCCGGGACGCGCTGCCGGGTACCGTCGGGAAGTGTCACCTGCTGGACCCTGGCCGTGCGGGGCGCGATCACCCAGAGTGCATGCTCACCCCGCGACACGATGCGGCCGTGGCGAGCCCATTCCTTGTAGCCGACCACCAGGGTGGGTTCTTCGGTGCCGCGCTGGGCCATCTGCATCATGAGGAGGGCAATGTTGCCGCCCGAGTAACGCCACAATGTTGCCGAGGCGTCCAGCAGCACCTGCCAGTGCGACGGAGATTCAACGGCTTTCTCCAAGATCCTATGGAGACCATCCGTTAACGCAGCGATGCGTTCTTCAGGTGTCATGCGCTCATGACCGGTATCGCTAGCGTTGAACGCGCTATCTGCCGCCACATCGCTGGATGTGTGATCAGGTTCAGGGGCCACGACAGCCGCCCTCCATGCTTCTCGGGTTCCCGCCGGGAACACCCAGCGGATACCCATTCATGTCCTGAGAGACGCAAACAGCATGACTTCAGAACTCGTCTCCGACCTGGTGGGTCGCCGCCTGCCAGTCAACGAAGCCCGGCGCATCCAACCGCAGGATCCTCAACGCGGGCTCCTTGTGCGATTGCAGGCCCACACAGCCGGCCGTCCGGGTATGGGTCCGCAGACGCTCGACGGCGTGCGGTAGCCGCTCGTGAAAGGCGAGCGGCCCGAAACCGGGATCATCGGTGGCATAGGAAGCCAATTCCGCCCGATGCAGCGCGTACAGCTCGGCAACGATCTCGGTGTGTCGCCACCAGCAATCCGGAACCACCGACGTCGACAGCTGGTACGTGGCGACCAGCCATCTGACCCACACCGCCAGGTCGCCCCACACGGTCCCTGCCTGCGCAGCCGTCATTTCCCGCCAACGGTATGTCACGCCGGTCACCCTCCCGGGCGGTCGGAATGCGGATCGGAACAGCTCGGCCGTCAGGTCGTCGTCCTCTCCTCCTGTTGAGGGGATCTCAAAGCATTCGATGTCATCCCGGCTCGCCATCGGTCACCTCCACGGCTGTTTGCTGCTGCAGGCGATGCCCGTCTGCCAGGGCTTGTTCAAGCTCCAGCTTCGACCGGCCAAGTTCGGCCGCGTCCTTGCGCTTGTGCCATTCGCGCAAGTCCAACAGGATGGGACGGGTTCGCCGCCCCAGCATGAGGGCCGTGCCGGTGGGCAGACGCCGGATCTCGTGCAGCGCCAGGACTGGGCTCTCCCTGATCTGCTCACCGTCCTGGCGGCCCTGTGCAGACCAGGAACGGGTGTTCAGGATCAGGCTCCTCTCCCCCAGCAGCCCGGTCAGCGAACGGAGGTCACGCTCGTCAGAGCCGCCGCCGAAGATCACCTTGATGATGGCCGAGTCCCAAATGGTGGCGGCCTCATCGATAGACCATCCCGTCCGCGCCTGGGACAGGGACTGCAAGACCACAAGAGTGGAAATGCCGATGCCGCCGCCGTCAGAGAGGGCGATCGGCAAGCCCGGCCACGGTGCCAGGTTCGCAATCTCATCCAGGATGAGGGACAGCGGGGGATCCAACCTGCCACCAGGGGCGATAAAGGCCATCTCGCGGGCAGCATTGTCGATGTCGTCGATCAAGGCCGAAAGGTACGGACCAGCTGCGGCGGCTCCGGCGCGGGTGCCGATCAGATACAGGGTCCCGCAGTCCCGGATGAATGTTTTGGGATCGAATTCCTCGGATTCGTCCAACGGGTCCAAGGCGGCGAGCACTTTCGGCGATGACAGCGGCGCGACTGCAGCGGATACACCGATCCAGGAGTTGGACGTATTCCTAGGGTCATCCTCAAGGATGCCCATGAGATCGGCCTGCCATCCCAGCGCCGCTTCGGGCCGGCTGAGTACCTCCAACGCCTCACGCGCCAGGACAGGGCTCGAGGACCAACGGCGAAACGCGCGGACTCCTTCCCCGGACAGTGCCGCGGCGTGCAGGAGGCATTGCAGGATAATCAGAGAGCGCTTCTGCCAGGCCGCATTTTCGCCTTTCATCTCGGTGTCGGCGGTAATGACGAGCGCGCGGCGGGTGGCGATGTCCGGGTCCTTGCAGCCACGGACGGGAGACCAGCGGAGCGTTGACGGCAGCCCGGACATTCCCTGCGGATCGAACACTGTTACGGGTCTGCTGCCCGTGGCGCGGGCCTTCATGGTGACCACCAGGTTGTCGGCGCGGGTGGACGTGGTGACTACGGCGCCCGGCGCGTCGAGGATCGCATTGATGACCACGTAGAGGCCCTTGCCGGAGCGCGGCGCGCCTTGGACGACCATGGATTCCTCGGTGGAGACGTGGATCGTGACGCCGCGGGATCGGCCCAGCGTCCAGGCAACGTCCTCGATCCGGGGTTTTTCCAAGCCTGGCCGTGTGAATTTTCCTCGCCTTCGGACGGCTCTGGCTCCGAAGTCGTGGAGGATTTCGGAGCGCCGGGCGATACCCTCACGGTTCAGGATGTCCTGGCGCAGCCACGCACCTGATTGCTTCCACCTCCGCCATGCCAGGACGGACCCGACGGCGAGCGCCGCCACCAGGAGAAGCACCGGGCCGACCACCCACCAGACGGCGCCGGCGCTGACGTCGCACCCTTCTGGTTGACCAAGAATCCAATCAGCCCGGCCAACAACGAGCCCGACGACGGCGGCCGGGTTGAACTGCGGTGGTGGACTGCCGCCGCAGCGCCAGAGCATCTGAAGATGTGCTGCGCTCTGGATGAGGACGCACAAGCCAACGTAGCCGGCGGTCACGATCAGCCCGGCCGTCACGAGTGGAGTACTGTCTCCCGCCCGCCGGTTCATGGTGGCTGTCAGACCATCCGGTCATCGGTGCCGAAGACCGCGAGCTCATCGGTGGTGACCCGGTTGGCGACGATGAAGGAACGGTTCCCGACTTTCCAGAGCCCGACGCCCTTGGGGAGGTTCTCCACATGCTCGCATTCGGCCTCCGAAAGACCCAGCGCCTCCTTGGTCAGGCGCATTGCGTCGTGCTTTTGCCGGTAAATGATCCTGGTGTCGGCTTCTGTGAGCAGGCCGAGTGCCTTTTGGCGGTGCCCGCTGGTGCTGTCGCCGATTTCATTGAGATCGGCCACCTTGTGCATGATGAGCAGATTCGCGATGCCGTAGGTACGGGCCAACCGCCATTGCTCGCTCATTTTGGCGAGCATGTAGGGGTCCGCCAGCATGCGCCAGCCTTCGTCGTAGACCACCAGCCGTTTGCCGCCGTCGGGATTTGTCACGGCCGCTTCCAGCCAGGTGGCACCGCACGCCGCGGCGAGGGACAGTGCCTGCTCCGAGGCACCGATCAGCGCGGAAGTGTCCATCACCATCATGGGCGCATCAGCATCGAAGGAGACGGTGGAGGGCGCATCGAACATTCCCTCCAAGTCGCCGGACACGGTGCGCCGCAGGGAGTGGCTGACTGCCTGTCCCCCGTCCTTGCCGACCAGCCCGATAGTTTCCCTTGACGGGTTAAGCAGGTGGTCCAGGACCATCGGCAGCGTGGGATTCGAGTTCTGGGCCACGGTTTCCATGAGCGCCATGTCCAGAGCTGTGTGCTCGACCGGATGCAGCGGCATCCCCTGCCGCATGAGGGACACCAGGGCCACCAGCAGATAGCGTCGCCGCTGGCGGACCACGGCCTGCCACTGCGCCTCGCTCAGCGCACTGGACCGCGGACCGGCGTCGAGCGGATTGACCCGGGCCGCGCGGCCGGGGCCCACAGAAATGACCTTCCCGCCGACGGCGTTCGCGACGGCGACCCACTCCCCCTTAGGGTCAGAGGCGACGGCGGCCTTCCGACCCAGCGTGATCGACCGGGCCACCAAGGATTTCCCGCACATGGACTTCCCAGTCCCCACGGTGCCGATAACGACGATCGACGGGCCGCTGATGACACCTTTGTCATAGAGAATCCACGGATCGTAGGAGAAGGCACCGGAGCCGAACACGTCCGTGCCAATGTACGTCCCCTCGTGGCCCAGGCCCGATTCGGTGATAAACGGGTATGCAGCGGCGAAGGTCATGGTGGACGCCCGGTGCGGAGCCGGGCGCAGGCGGTGCGGGCCGCGCAAAGAATTCGTTTCCCGGTCCCCCCAGTCCCCGCCGTGCTCTCTTCCGTCGAGTCCGGCGCCGACCGTCTCTCCCAAGCTGCGGAGCGCGGACTCCCACGGTTGGCTGTGAGTGTCGGTGTCCTGTCGGCGTCGTTCCTTCCGCTCCTGGCGGTTCCCACCCGCCGGCACATAGTGCACCGTTTGGGATGGCCTCTTCACCGTAGTCCCCGTCCAAACGGGAGCGCACCGGCGACAAAGGCAGCCCATTGCTGACCGGCCAGCAACCGCAGTTCGACGAAGGCTCCCGCCGCCGCAGACTCGAGCTCCTGCCTGTGTCGAGCTAAGTCTTGGAGGGTGCCTGCCGTGATGGTCACGTACGCGGCCGGCCGCACGTCTCCGTGACCGGCGACGATCTCTTCCTCCCGCTGGGTCACTTCTTCTTCCTCTGCCCGTTGCTCCCTGGTGAGCGGCCTGTCGAAGCGCGTGTTGATCCGCCGACGCGTTTCGTGGGCTTCCTGGGCGGAGCGAATGTCCCGCAGCGCTTCCGTTGTTGGCACGGCGCGGATCACCTCGGTGACCGTATGGCGGAAATCGCCGACATAGATCAAGGGGTGGAGGAAGCCCGGAATGACCCTCTGCCGCGGCCATTCGGCGATCCAGAACGTTTGATGAAAACCGGAGTCAGTCCGCACATAAGTCCAGTGCTCATCGACCGCCATTGGCCCGGCAGTGGCGCCGGGCGCCTGGGATTCTGTATCGTTCTGGGGCGCCGTCGTGGAGTCTACGGGCTGCCGTGCCGGGGTTGCCGGGGCGGCCGGATCGAAGGCGCCCCGGACGACGTCGAGGAGACCCGCTTCCGGAAGCCATTCCTCCACCCTGACATTGTGAGTGCCCAACGCGGTGGTCATAGCCTCAACCTCCAGCCGCAGCACCTGCTCAACGCCGACCAGTCCCCCGCCGGACTCCTTGATTCGGCGTCGGGCCTTGGCGGTATCCACCACGAGTGCGACCAAGAGGTCGTGGCTCATCGCCGATCCGGCCGCAGCGATCAGGTCCTCGTAGGCGCGCTGACCCCAGGTGAGTTCTTTAGGGGTGCTTGCATGCTGCGGGACTGTGCGTTCGTAGAAGTCGCGCAAAGCCGACGAGGGATACGGGACGGTGTAATCCTGGACGGCGATTCTGGCGACGCTGCTGCGCTGTGCCATGCCTGCCTGCACCCTTGACCAGGCCTGAACCGCCCAGGCCTTGTCGTCAGAGTCCAGGAGCGCGAATGATCTGGTGCTGCAGCGCAGCACGGCGATCGCCTCCCTGCCTCGGGCGTCCACGATGAACGACTCACCGGTTGAGGTCCGACGCAGTTCCAGATTCCCCAATCCGCCCGGCAGCGCCAGGCGCCCCGTCAAGGCCGGGCGCTCCGGCCTGACCAGGAAGCGTGTCTGCTTGGTGGCCAACCGGTACAAGAACAGGGCTGCATGCCCTGCCCAGACCGGGTAGGGAATCCTCGAATACTGGAGCAACCCGAGCAGGATGAGCGACAGCCAGATTGGTCCCGATGCGAAGAGGCCAACTGGTCCGCGAAGTGCCGATGCCGTACTGGCTACAAGGACCCCGGCCGCCAGCAGCAGCAACTGGTACCACTTCAAACCCATAAACAATCCGCGACGCTCGTACCGGGGGAATTTAACGGCCTCGAGGGCGCGCGAATTTTCAGACATGGGAATCACCGTCATTCAGGTGCGGGACAACTGCTTGCCGTCGGATGGGCGGGCGGCCCGGTGTTGCCACCGGAGGCCCCTGTGGGGAGGCCGGCGGCGGGGAGGCCGGCGGCGGTGCCGTTCGAGAGGCCACCTGATCAGCCGGCTGCCTCGGCGGCGGAGCCTGCTCGCCGGTTTCACCCATACCCGGACCCTTGAGCGGTGCGCCCGGAGTCGAATTCGGCCCGTGACGGCCTCCATGCGCCCGGGGCGACGGTCGCTCGCCAGCCGTGGCGCCGGCGTCGAGCATCAATGCGGTGCCATTACCCCCGGGGGTCTGGGGCGACAGCGTGCCTATCTGCGATGGCGGCAGTGGCGCCCGGGGTGGCAGCACGCGAGTGGGAAACTGCGGTCGGCTCGACTGGATCGGACGGGTCGCAGATGAGTGCGATGCCAGGCCCGCGAGCGTGAATCGGCCGCCGGTCTGTCGGCTGATCTGGCGGGCGGCAAAGCCAGAGCTTCGGGAAAGTACGTGACCGCCGCCCGCAGTTTGCGCGGCTGCTGCAAGCTCACCACCGGCGAAACTGACAAGGCGTAACGCCATCAACGGAGCACCACACGCCAAGGCCATGCCGACTACGCCGGCTGCCAGTCCGGCGAACGACTTCGACTCGGCAAAGAGCTTGATGGCCACCGCGAGCACGGTCGCGGCCAACGGCTTGGCGAGAAGCAACGCGACGACGATCTCGCACCACCGCCGTGCCCACGTTTGCGTCTTCTCCCACGGCATGAGCATGAGGGCAACCGGGGCGACTGCGGCGAGCACGATGAGCGCAAAAGATCGAAAGATCATTGAACACATCAGGATGAACGCCAGAACCCAGACCACGATGACTGCCATGGCGGTGACGACAACCGCCCCGGCCGCGCCTCCACTGGACCCGGGAGCCAAAGAGATGACGTTCCAGTCTCTGCCGGCGCCGGCCGGAGCTTTTTCGAAGCCGAAGAGCCGCATGAACAGCACGTAGGGATCTGTTCCCAGGGAGCCAAGAAGCGCCGTGGACGCCGAATCGCTGACTTTGGTGAGCTGGCGGACCAAGTACACCGCCCCTGCCACCATGGGGACAGCGGCAGCCCCGCCTACCAGGGCCCGCACAAGACGGCGGGGTTGTTGGCTGATCAACCCGGACAGCAGCTGGAGGATCATGGCAACGACAAGGGGTGTCATCATGACGACGACCCACCAGCTCGTGAGTCCTTCGACGGCGGTCCACTGCGAGTCATCCACGTCTGAGAAGCTGAACGCACCAGTGATGAAGGACCAGATCCAGGAGGCGACATTTTGGAGAATGTTCGCGAAGAGCGATGTGATTGAACTCTGGACGCCGTCGTTCGCTTGGGAGACGAGACCGCACCCGGGCGGCCACCATCCGTTGAGATCACAGTCAACCGGCATGATGAGTCGGACCTAGAATCCGAGATTGAACGCCGACTGGGACCAAAGAATGTAGCCGTTAATGCCACCCAGGATAGCGGCCACGGGTCCAGTCCAGAGCAGGATCATGCCCCCGCCGGAGGCCAGGCGCGACGATTGGCTCAACTTGCCTGCCAGCAGCATCGCGGCGCCGATGATCGCGACAATGGCGATCACGATGAAGGCACCGACGAGGATGCCGCCGCCGATCTGTTTCAGCGATTCGAGAAAGGGGAAGTTGGCGTTCGGGGTGATTCCGGGATCCACAGCTGCCAGCAACATCGGGCGCTCCATCTGTCGTCTTTGAATGGAATGAGGGGTTTGGGCTCACGACTTCATAGAGGTTGCGGGGCGGGGCGACATGACTGTGTTGATTCCTGCCACAGATTCACCGCTCCTGGGGCATCCTGCATCGGATGCAACATGGTGGGGAATGCTCAATGTCAGCACCCGGGGCTACACTGAATGTGTCGAACATATATTCGAATAAAGGGTGTGTTGTGGGCGTTGTCGTTGGTCCCCGTGTGATAGATGCGGGCATGTCGTTGTTGTCGGTTTTGATCTCTCCGGTCCCCGTCGCGGCCGGGTATCCCTCGCCCGCGCAGGACTACTTTGATGGCCGGATCGACCTGAACGAGCACCTGATCAAAGACATCACCAGCACCTATGTCGTGCGGGTGTCCGGGGACTCGATGGAAGGCGCCGGGATCAGCGACGGGGACGAACTGATCGTGAACCGGGCCCTGGACCCGGTGGACGGGTCCGTGGTCGTTGCGGTCCTGGACGGGGAGCTGACCATTAAGCGGCTGCGGATCACGGGCACCGGGGTGGTGCTGCAGGCGGAGAACCCGGTGTACCCGGACATCCGGGTTCCCTCATTGTCGGACCTGGTCATCTGGGGCGTCGCCACCCGGTGCCTCCACCATGTTTAAGGTGCGCTATTGCGTTAGACGGGAGCTTTTCCGGCAGGGGGCAAGCCATGTCTAAGCCGGCTCTCATGCGGCACATGCCGCAGATCGCGCACGTGGATGTGAACTGCTTCTACGCCTCGGCCGAGCGGGCGTTCAACCCGTCTTTGGAGGGCCGACCCGTCATCGTGCTGTCCAACAACGACGGCTGCGCCGTCACCCGGTCCTCCGAGGCCAAAGCCCTCGGCATCCCCATGGGAGAACCCTGGTTCAAGCTCGCCCCCAGGGCGAAGGAATGGGGACTCGTGGCCTTGTCGAGTAACTATGAGCTCTACGGCGACATCAGCGCCCGCGTGATGGAACTCCTCGGCCGGTACTCGGCCTGGCTGGAGGTCTACAGCATCGACGAGGCGTTCCTCGGCGTCAAAGGCACAGCGGACGAACTCCTGGCCCTGGGCCGGACCATGAAAGCCACCGTGCGGCGGAACGTCGGCGTTCCGGTCTGCGTCGGGATAGCGCCCACGAAGACCCTGGCGAAGCTGGCCAACAAGTGGGCCAAGAACAACCCGGCCTTCGACGGCGTCTGCCACTGGGACTCCGTGCCCGCCGCCGACAGGGAATCTCTGATGCGCCGCCTGTCCGTGATCGAGATCTGGGGTGTCGCCACCCGGCTGACCAAACGCCTCAACGCCCTGGGGATTCATTCCATCCTTGATCTGTCCCGGGCGGATCCGGTGATGATCAGGGACCGCTTTTCCGTGGTCATGATGCGCACCGTCCTGGAACTGCAGGGAACCCCCTGCATCCCGATGGAGGAGGAACGGATCGGCCGGGACCAGCTCATCTTCTCCCGCTCCTTCGCCACGCCCATCACGACCGCGGCCGGGATGCGGCAGGTCATGAGCGTCTACGGCCAGCAGGCCTCGGCGCGGCTGGCCAAACACGGCCTCCAGGCCAAAGTCCTCACCGCGTTCGCCGGCACCTCCCACTTCAACCCGAAAGACACCTCCTACCCCTCCGTCTGTATCCCGCTACCGATGCCTACCGCCGACCCGGTGATCCTGACCAAGGCCGCGCACGCACTCCTGCCCCGCATTTGTGAGGGCATCCGGTACGCCAGGGCCGGGATCATGGTCACCGACCTGCGGCCCACCGGCAACCAGGCTCCCCTGTCCCTGTTTGAGAACCCGCACGAGGAACGCCACGTCGGAACACTCCTCGAAGACATCACCCGCCGCTACGGACGCGGCTCCATCGGACTGGGCCATGGAGGTATCCGCGGCGGCCCGGACTGGACCATGAAACGTGACATGATCTCCCCCCGCTACACCACCCACTGGGACGAACTCCCCCTCGTCAAAGCCGCCTAAACCACCCGCACGACCGCACCACGAAAGAACACCACCCCATGAGCACCGCCATCGCCGACACCGCACCGCAGACCCACGACACACTGGTCCGACTCGACGCGGCCGGAAAACCACTGGCCATCCGCCACGACGGAGTCATCTGGCTTGTCGATCCCGACACGGAATCCCAGCACTGGTATGGAAGAGACGCCTGGTGGGAAACCCGCCGCTCAGCAGCCGTCGGCAGCCGCGACTTGGTCAGCATCGAATACTGGCAAGTTCAGGTCCGCCTCGGGTCGAACTCAGCGCTGCGGACCTTTAAGCTGCGACGAGACCCGCTGTCCGAACAGTGGCTGCTGGAGTCCATCACCGACAACTGAACCCGGCCAGCGCATAGCCTAGGGCCTTGGGACCCATCCACGACGACCCGCAGCTGGGTCGCGCTCACCCTGAACAGATCCGTACGAAATAATCACCCGCGGGCTTTGAAAGGGATCAATGGTCAGGATTCATTTCTTCCAGGCCGGACCAGGGACCTTGGACAGGCTGGCGGACACCGCCACCATACCGGCCACCTGTGCCACCCCAAGGGCTCGGGTCAAGTTCGGGCGCTTCTTGAACCACCCCATGAGCGGAGCCCACGGCCCAAACTCCCACCTCGCGCAATGCTCCACCGGGAACAAGGCGGTGAGGACCCCGTCCCCGATCTGCAGCATGACCAGTGACTCCACGACCCGAACATCCATGACATTCCTTCCGCCCTGGCCCGATCCCGGCTGACCGGACCCTAGATAAGTCTGAAGCGAGCCACCACAGCACGTTAGGGCGGAAAGCCCTGATGTATTCAAGCAATCTTGTACTGAAACGTCGGTCTCAAGAACTAAGGGATTCGAGGCGCGGAGGTTATGAGACACAGGGATGCAGCTGTTCCGTAAGAGGGTCCCCCACCGCGACACCCTCGACCCGATCCCCTGTCTCGGAAAACCTGTCATTTTCAGAAGTCCTCTGCACGGCGCCCCTCGGGCGGAGCGCGGCCTCGATAGACTGAGTCACTTACTTGCCTGACGGGGCCATTGAAAATCTGGCGGACTTGCGTTCACACCACGTGCGGACTCTGTTGCTGCTGGCGGCATTCGTTACCGCTTGGTGGCGCGAAGGCAGGTCCGCCAGTGATGAAGGGTGCGTCAGCGGTCACATTACGGTTGCCCGACGGAACTATGCCCAAACTCCTTGCGGGCCTCGTCTGCCAGCCAATCAAAGTCATCCCAGTAGCTCCGAGCAAGGGCATCGGGCATGTTGGCGCGGAAGCCTTGAATCATGGGGGCGCACACTTCGTGGCACCGGATGATGCTGGCTCCATAATTCTGAATAATCGGGCCCTTGTCGACAACCTTGCTTCTTAACAGTGTTCCCACGAGGTCGTAGGAAGCCGACGCGTTGGAAGCAGTTGCGCGCTGCATCTCTGTCCAGGCCGAGATGGGGATGGTGTTCAACATAGTTAGGACCTCCCGCCTCGAATCGCGGATGTCCGGCCGCTGAAGGTAATCCAAGACAGCGAGAAGCGATTGGGCGCGTGAGGCTGACTGGGCAACGCGAACCTGCTGTCGGGCGTACAGAGCGCTCAGGGCCGCGGCTAGAAAAGCAAAAATTGAAACTACAACAGCTGCGATGTCCATGCCCCAATGCTCGCAGACCGCGCTTTACGCTGCTACAGAGTAAAGACGTTGAAGCCTGCACTGAGGACCGGCCCGTCACTCATATGAATATAGTTGCGGCGCGGCGCTAAAGAAGTAATTCGCCTAACTCGTCTGCACTACCCCGGAATTCCGCGGGGGCGAGTGCGGACGACTTCTGAAAACGACAGAAACGTGGCGGCAGGCTTCCGCGGTACGGTGATCGACCGGCTTAGGGGCGCAAGCTGAGAGGTGACCAGACCACCACCAGCTCAGACCGGTCCCGGAGCGGCCATTCGTCGTTGATAGTGTTCGGGTATGTTCAATCCCTCCTCCCCGTACCACGAACCAGGGTTCGGCGCATGGAAGCAAAGGCTAGGCGCTTTGCCATCTTCGGAGGTCGTGATCCGCGAGGCGGAGCAGACGGCGCAGGACGGTCGCTGGATGCGATGGATGCAGGCAGACTGCGAGTCAACCAACATTCAGTCTGTCGAGTACAACGTGTCGAAGATTGAGCAGCAGCTCGTTTTGCTGGCAGAGATCGCGGATTATCCTGTCGGGTTTTGTTGTGTGCTCGCGGGTCGAACCAATTCGGACCCGCTGTTCATTCAGCTGGTTGCCGTAGTTCCCGCCGCGCGGCAACGAGGGATAGGACTCGCGCTCCTCCGCGCGGCCGCCGTGCGGCAGCCCCAACGCAACATCGCGATGGCCACTCTCGACGACAACGTCGCCGCGCGAAGGTTGAATGATCGTTTCGCGCAATCGATCCGTGGGAACATTCAGCGTGTTCCCGTCCGCCGGTTCCGACCGTCCGATTTAGGGTTCGCTCAAGGCGAGCACCACCATCCCTGGATGATCGACCGGCAACACGAAGCTGATTGACGGCCGCGCTCCGGCGAGACAGTTACTGCCCGTGCGCCCGCAAAGCGATCCCCAAACGAAACGGAGTCTACGGCGCCGGACACTCGAACCCTACTGCCGCTTTTCCTCCATAGCCTGCCGGAGACCGTCTAGTCAGCCCCTGCGTAGGCGAATGACCCGGACGGTGTGAAAGATGATCAACCCCACTCCAACGCTGACGAATATGGCGTCGGCCCAGCGGGGCGGTTCCGTGGCAAGCCTGTATAGGGCTGGAACCATGATGAAGATGGCGAGGCCGATACCGATCCAGGCTGAGAACCTGATTCGCTTTTGCTCTTTCGCCGCTTTGGCTGCGGGTTCACTGCTGGTGGTGTGATCGTTGACCGGTCTGCTGTACTGCTCGGGTTCCATGCTGCTGCCCCCTCAGGCTTGGTGTCCCGAGCCTACCCGAGCCACCCATCCCCTTCAGGAGCGGCCGCTGGTCGGTGTTGGTCCCGCAGGGGTTCCCCATACGGACATGTAGTGGGTCGTGCAGACGACTTCGGAAAATGACACGTCCACCGTCGGCGATTCCCTTAACTATGCCTCGGAACCTTCTGACTGAATCGGTGTATTCACCGTTAGTTACGCGACACATCGACGCGGCAGCAGTCCCCGGGTTCCCGGGCGAGGCGCCCGCCCCGGCCGTCTATGGCATTGCCTCGGCGCTCGTCAGGTCAGCTCGTTGCTTTCCATACTCAGGTAGCGGTACACCGTGGCGCGGCTGGCACCGATGATCTTTCCGATGTCAGCCGGCTTGAGCCCTCTTGTCTTCAGTTCATGCGCCCGCTTTACCTTTTCGTGGTCAGTCGTGACCTCCCGTCGTCCTGCCTTCCGTCCATTGGCAGCTGCGGCAGCCATGCCGGCCCTAGTGCGTTCGGAAAGCTGGTCTCGTTCAAGCTGGGCGAAAGCGGAAATGATGGTGACCATGGCCTGGGCCATCGCGCCCCCGATCTCACTGTCCGGGTCAGTGGCAATGCCATCCCGCAGCGAGCGGAACTTGATCCCTCGCGACTTGAAGTCATCCAACAGCTCCAGCAGGTGGCGGGTGTTGCGCCCCAGCCGGTCCAGCTTCCACACCACGACCTCGTCACCCCGACTGAGACGGTCCAGCATCCGGTCCAGCTCCGGACGCCTTGCCTGCGTCCCGCTAATCCCTTGGTCCTTGTAGATCCGCTCGCACCCCGCAGTCTCCAGCTCACGGGTCTGCAGATCGGTGCTTTGATCCGTCAAGCTGACTCGTGCGTACCCAAGACGCGCCATGCACTCCCCCAGTCTTATCAAAGGACGAAAATATGTGATGTTGAGAATATCAGGGTGAGACACATTGTTAGGACAAACCGTGACCTAAAAAATCATGAACCGATGTCAGTTTCCGAAGTCGTCTGCACGGAATGTCCACACTCGTCTGCACGACCCACTACATGTCCGTATGGGGAACCCTCTACGGGACCGACACCGATCAGCAGCCGCTCCTGAAGGGGATGGGTGGCTCGGGTAGGCTCGGGACACCAAGCCTGAGGGGGCAGCCGCATGGAACCCGAGCATGACAGCAGACCGGTCAACGATCACACCAACAGCAGTGAGCCCGCTGCCAAAACGTGGGAAGAGCAAAAGCGAATCAGGTTCTCAGCCTGGCTCGGTATCGGCCTTGCCATATTCATCATGGTTCCGGCCGTATACAGGCTTGCCACAGAACCGCTTCGCTGGCCAGATGCCATATTCGTCAGCGTTGGAGTGGGGTTGATCAGTTTTCACACCGTCCGGGTCATTCGCCTACGCAGGGGCTAACTAGACGGTCTCCTGCAGGCCATGGAGTCCAGAGAGCGGCAGTAGGGTTCGAGTGTCCGGCGCCGTAGACTCCGTTTCGTTTGGGGATCCCTAAAGGGACACTGCAGACGCACGTGGGATCGGGTGGTGCATCACATTAGAGGTGCTGTGTTCTGCCGGTGCTGCTAGCTATGCTCCCGTAATTGTTAGTACCGCGCCCCATAGAACCAAGAGCACCCAAGAAAAGTTTGGCGAGTGAGATATGCGCCTCATGTCAGAAGGTTTCTCTTGCGGGCGGCTTCCTGTCCCCATACACAGCAGCACTAAATCCGACTACAACACCTAAGATCACCAGTATCAGGTTCACGGTTTGTAGCATTCGACAGACGTCGACAACTTCTGTCCGAAATATTGTTCTCTGCGCCCCGATGCGGGCCACCGACTCGGACCCGTTCCACGCGCATATCCTCTGAAAGGACAAGGGCCTGTGATCCAATCAGCGGACTTCGACATCAAAGCGTGGAGTCACGCCGTCAACATGGTCGTGGAACCGCCTAAACCTGAAGATCCCATTCAGGCGCTCAAAGCGGCCCAACGCGGCGACATCCCGCCGACCCTCATGGTGCCATTGGTCTTCACAGGGATCTACAGCGGAACCATCCACCTCACGATTGAAGTCCTCGATCACGAGCCGGACACAGTAGCTCCCGGCTGGGAGGACGTTGCTGACGTGTCCTTGGTCATCCCGGAAGGCAAGGTTTACTTCAATCAACCAACCGGGGCGGACGCGCACGAGATTGGATTCATGTCAGCGGCGGAGGCGGGCAGCTATCGGGCCCGGCTTCACGCCGTCGGCAGGGACGCGGATTACGACGACGTGGTGGACATGTCCAAGGAACGGCACCGGGTGCAGTTCTGGAAGGCTCCGCCTGCGAACACGATCGTACTCACTAACGCCTCGTCCGCGGGGAAATCTCTGCCAGGGCTTGTCGCTATGTGGCAAAGCAACCTCTAACCGGTCCAGGGACACGCAAAAAGGACCCGCAGACAATTCCCGGGGTCCTTTGTGCGCCGGGAGAGGCTGCTAGCGACACACTGAACTCCGCCGATCCGGCCCTCAACTTTTCTTGAGTTCCTCGGCGAGCATCACGATGATGCCGCTGGGACCTCGGTCGCGCCAAGCAGGATGCTCGAACAAAGCGTAACGAAGGATCTTTTGACCTGTCTCAGTAGCCGGTGGCTCAGCGGAACGCCAGGAAGCTTTCGCCACATCCCTGGCAATTACCGGAGCGAACAAAACCCAAGTCCGGGGGCGCGCCGCTGCGAAACGCAGCGAGGGCACACACGCCCGTGCGGCCGTCATCATGGGCTAGAGCCCAGCAAAGGCCAAGAAGACCCGCACAGGGGCAGTAGGCGCGGAACGGGCCAAGAGCGGCCCCGCTCGCTAAGCAGTTGCCCGGTAGGGTTGCCGGGAAGACTAGTGAACAGAGCAACTCCCGATATGAGGGAGCTGGAGGAGACCCGTGGTGAGAGACCCAAAGCTTGGGGACGTCTTCGTCGTGCCCACGGGGGACGGCCGGGCCGGAGTCGGGCAAGTGGTCGCGACCTACGGCAAAGACGCATACTTCTTCGCGATCTTCGACTTTGTGCTGCCTCTGGACGAGGTGGCCGAGCGAGCCGTTGAGGGTCTCTCGGCGCCAGTGCTGCTTCTCGCCCTGTCGATGGACGCCAAACTTTACGCTGGCCACTGGACTGTGGTGGCTGAAACGCCCGTCAATCCAGCCATCCCGCTGCCGGCCTACAAGGAGGCGGTGGACTTAGCCACAAACATCGAGGTTGTCGATTTCTCGGGAGAGCGCAGGCGGCCAGCGACTGCGGCAGAGGCAGCGTCATTGCCGAATCGAAAGATCGTTGCGCCCGTGCGGCTCGAACGGGCGTTGCGGGCCGCCCTCGGCCTGGAACCATGGCTAGAGCCGTTCGATGAACTTAGGGTCGAGAACGTCGTGCCGAGCGCTTCTGTATTCGGCTGAGCCGGTTCAGCCGGTGATGAGCCGGAGTTTGGGTTTTCATCACAGGTGCGTCGATGACGTTGGTGACCCTCCAGCGCGCACCGGCCTAGACGGTGTCGTGCAACCGTTCGGTGCTTCTCACTTGGCTGGGCTTGTGAGGCCAGCTGCTCGTGTCCTCTACGATGAGCAACCCCTCGGAGCCGTAGAAACCTGAATCGTCACGCTCAATGCCTAGGGCGCGGCAGTACTCGTTCAGGGACTCAAGCGTGAACCGGTCGGGGATCTTCTTTGCCTTATAGCTATCAAGGTTCTCGAAGGGTTGCGGATCGCCGAAGAGAGTCCATTCCCAGCGGGACTGATAGCTCGCCTGGATGGAACGTACGTGCCTTGCCCCCGACTGGATCCAGAGCGCAGTGCTGCCGTAGCTGATGATCTTCCGATCACGGGTGATGTGGGGTTGATGAGACGTGCGGATATTGAGGCAGTCGAGTCGCGCACCAACGACATTCGCCGTCCCTATATCGCTGCCCTGGGTAAACACGGCGGTCCATTGGTCGGCGGAGGTCGACACCACGAGCTGCTTCCATGAGGGCATGGCCCAGGGTTCAAGGTGGTGAAGCATGGGGGGGAGCGGTTCGCGGAGGCGTGTAAAGCTTCTGCCTCCCAACCCATTGAGACATTCAATCGTTTCGGCGACGACTCGCTCAAATGGCGCGTCGATAAACCAAATTGGATCCGTAAACGGCAGCTGTCCCGCGCGGAGTCCTGGAGATGGGACAGGTCCTCCAAAGGATATTCATCCACAGCTACCACTCCTCGATGTCATCAAACGGCGCGGCCGACGGAGATTCCCCGGCCATCCCGTCCGGCGGCGGTTTCAAAACATTGAGAGTGGTCCCGGATTTCAGCGGGCTCCGGCGCTCCCGATCCCTGCGCGACCGCCGGGTATCGCGCTGCGCGGTGCTGGCGATCTCGCGCATCTGTCCGATCATGCGGAACAGCTCCTGCTCGTTGACCTGCGCACGCCCCTGCTCGCGCAGCCGCGCCACAGCCTGGCGGTGTTCCCACAGCGTCACCGCAGGATTCGACAGGGTCCGGTACGGGACTTCAACGTAGTTGTTGCCCTCCGGGTCCAGCACCCAGATCCTGCTGATGTCACGAGGATCCCGACGGATGACAAACCGTCCCAACCGGTCCCGCCGGGCGATCCAGGGCTTGAGCACGTTAGCGAAGTAGTGCACGTGGTCAATGACGAAACCGGTGCGTCCGAGCTTGCGGCGGAGCACCGGCAGGAAGTCCACCAGAAACGCCGTGGGGCTGGTTACCACCGGCGGTTTCCCGGACTCGGTGATGCCCTGATCCCAGCGCGCCACAGGTGTCTGGGCCAGACCGCTATGGATGCTGCCGTGATAGGAAACCACAGCCAGGCCAGCCAACGCTCCAGCTCATTCAACGTCAATGCGGCAGTCTTCTCCGAATCATAGGTTCGACGTTCCACGGGATTGGAGAACGTCGTCCCCGGCAGCTCATGGATCTGCGCCATCACCGTCCCGATCACCCGCTCCACAATGCCGCCGTAGTGCGGCCGCCCCAGCGGTCGGTAGTCCAGTCGTATACCGTGCTGTTCGCAGCCGCGGCGCAGGGCCTCACTCTTGAATTCCGCCGCGTTATCCAGGTACAGTCGCCGCGGTTTGCCGCTCATCGGCCAGTCCCCACCAATCCCCAAGCCCTCCAGCCACGGACGCTTGTCGCCGCACACGTGGCCCAGGCAGAGCCCGACGGAAACTGCCGATGGGGGCTCAAGAGTGACCACCATGCCAACCAGGCAGCGGCTGTAAACGTCGATGGCCGCGGTCAGATACGGGCGGCCGACCGGTTGTCGATCGCGCTCGTCCACGATGACCAGATCAATCACGGTGTGATCGATCTGAACCTGTTCCAACGGGGCAGAGATTTCCGGAACAATACCTCCGGCCGACTGCAGCGGACGGGCCGCGTCCGCGCCTTCCCGACGGCGGGCTACGATCACTGGATGCAATTCAGCGACGCGGCGGGCAACAGTACTGCGGGACGGGGCAGGCAATCCCTCCTCCGTGCACGCGCGGACGATGTCACGGTGAACCACCGCCAGGGAAAGCTTCTGCCGCTTCAGATAGCGTTTGCGAATCAGCCCGTCGATCACCGCTTCCACCGGTGGCGTCAGCCGGCCGCCTCCGCGGCCGCCGCCCGATCGGCCAGGAACCAGATCCGTGACTCTGCCGGTGCCGCGCCTGGACCGGTCGATCAGCACGTAAACCTGCCGACGCGACACACCCAGCAGCGCGGCAGCAGCATTGACTGCCCCCCGCCCGACAACATCCAACGCAGCCAAGGGAGCAATCACCGCAGCCTGTCGCACTGCCTCATCCCACTCCGAATCGGACATGGCCAGCAGGCCACGCTCAACGATCGGCGGTTCCTCGTCAGTCATGCCGGCAACGACGGTGTCGGCGCCTCAAAGCCATAGTTAAAGGTAGTGCAGACGGCTTTGAGACAGAATGCCTGTTGTGCAACCGGGTTTGAACAAACGCGTGTTCAAACCCGTCTGCACAACCCCCGGGCTACCGCGGATGCCAGTGCAGACGACTTCGAAAAACGACAACCGACATGAGTGACCCACCGGAGCGCCGACGGCTCATCAAAGGAACCTTTGATAGGACGTAAAACTACCTCTCCCAAACGCCGCGGCGGCGGTCCGGCGGACGACAGCGGCCGTCGTCAGTTGGCGTCGTCGGGAAGGGTCCAGTCAAAGTCGCGGGCACGTAGTGGCCCGTCGTCTGGATTGAATGGAAGGATCCTGAAGGTTCCCGCATCAGGATCCACTTCGCCGTCCAAGAGTCGCATCCCCGACCACACGCCCATCATGCAGAGCCCCGGATACTGACGGGCATGATCGACCTCATTGCGCGTGACTATGACCGTGTCCCCTCTGCCCTGGGTGCCTTTGGCTTCCAGGTAAATCTGCTCAGCACCCCTGACCGCTGCAGCGTCATAAGGACGATTTAGCCGGGTGTCTGTAACCGTCCAACCACGGTCACGGTAGTACCGCATCAAACGGTCCTGTGCAGCATTCTCAATCGCTCTGCGGACCTCGGCGTCCATTTGCAGCCCTTGTCCCCCTGGCCCGGGTAGATCCGACGCCTCAGGTAGGTCCGCGTCTACCGCGCCGGCCGTCTCAGGGTCCGGGCCATACGAAATTGAGTTCCTGCTGCCGGGCGCATATTCGACCGGCGTTCCGATCAGGGCTTCGTGAATGAAATGTCCGGGCGGCAGGACGCGGCCTATGAGAGCCTTTTTAGGCGCCCGTGTGTTACCTGCCAGGATCTCATGGTCCGGGTCCTTGAGTTCCGCGATCAGCACGACCCGGCCTTGGTAGTTGAGTGCTGCCCAACGCTCTTCTGAGACACTCCTGGCGCTCAGGAACCAGTCTCCGCGATTGTTAGCCCAGAGCTGCTCCGGTGTTGCCCCAGGGTCATAGCCGTACCAATCACGTCCAAGCGGATCATCGCTCTCTGCAGTCTTTCGGTCGCTGAGCCTGATGTTGATAACCATGAATCGAGTATCGCCGACCGATGCCGGTGAACCGTGCACGCGCGCACACCCGCTGGGTTCGCGGCTTTGATGCAGAGCCGGGGCTTAGGGTGGGGGCTAGACGCATGCCATGAGCGAGACGACACGCCAGAGGAGCATCGCCGGATACTATGTCTGCTCCCACTCCGGGTGCAGCAAGAAGGTTGGCCTCAGCATCACTGACCACGACTGCTGTGGCAAGTCCAGGCACGCCACCGACCACATCTATATGGAGCGGGACGGAAGGTAGTCGTCACATGCGGTCCTTCAGCTAAGGGGAGACGTACACTCCGGTTATGACAATTCGGGGGACCAGGAAATCTACTATCTGGCTGGTCGTCGCCCTATGCTTCATTGCAGTCGCCGTAGCCGCCGCAGCAGTGGTCGCTGGAGTTGCTGAATCCAGTAAGAAGACCCCGGTGGTGGCATCCTTGCCGATCAAGCAGCCGCCAGCCCTGACAGTCCGGCCAACGCGGTCACCGGCCACCCCGCAGCAGACCTGGCAGGCGGCCCCCACACCTGCCCCCACGCAATCGTTCCAGGAGGCACCGGCCGCTGCGGCCCCCGAAGCCATCCAAACACTGCAGCCCCCGGCCCCCGCGAAACAGCCGGCGCGCCCAGCACAACAGCAGACGGTGTGCCCGACCGGAGTGGTCACCTCGGGCCTCACAAACGTCACGGTGACCAATGAGCGATACACCACAGTCGCTGGTCTCCTAACGCAGGTCGACGTCATCGGCCAAGGCATCATCAGGAACGGAACAACCGCGCCGGTTTACGTTTATAGCTCGCCACCCTCCGTTGAGGGCCTCGATGTCAATGGCCGGCTGACGACCTACCTTGATACCGATTTGGACTGGAAACCTGCCCCCGGGGAGCCACGGCCGTACCAGGTCACACTCCAGCCCGGGCAGGAATTGACCTACTCCGTGTCCAGCGTCGGGGTGTCGACGCGGACGCTTCAACAAACGACCGCCTGGCATGTGGAACCCGAGGACGCCGTCGACCGCTACTCCGACTTCGACACTTACAACGGTTGCTTTGAAGTCCCGGTCACGGCGCCGCCGGGTGGAACGAGCATCACGAACTCTTACAAACCCTGGGGCCAGTAGCAGCCGGGGAGACACCCGGAACCTCCCTCAGAAGCGTCCCGCTGCGGGTTCCCCTTCCGGACATCGAGTGGCCGTGCAGGCGGCTCTGGACATTTCGTGCAGACGACTTTGGAAAATGACGTCCTCTACACTTCTGACGCGCCCTGGGAGACGGGCCCGACCGTCTCAGTAATCGATCGATTGTGAGACTGAGATGTGTCAAGGAGGTCGGACAGTGCCAGACGCTGCGGGGCCTCCGGGTACATGACAACATCCCAACTGCGTCACCCTGGAACTCCAGAATTACCGCCATCGCCGTCCGTGCGAATTAGTACCAAGTCAAGCTGAGCGCCCCCTTACAGCAACCCCTGTTTTCTGGATGAGGTCCTTCGATCGATGATGTTCAAGGCGCCCATCATCATCCGCTCGGGGGCAGTGATGACTCCGCGAATGAAGCGACGGATGAGGCGTGGCAGAGAAAGCACCCCGGCAACGATAACGCCCGTGAGAACACCATTGCCCAACGAAGAGTCGGACCGTGCGAGAGCTCCTGAAATTACTGAATCTATAGTCATGAGCGGAGCGTAACTTGAGGGTGCGACATTGAGGCACGCGGCTGGAATCGAGGAAACCTTGCCCTCCGCACTTCTCAATAAAGATCGATACGGACTCTTCGGTGCTTAGCGTTAGATCTTAAAAAGAACCGGACCTGTGGAATTACGACCCCGAGATCGAGCCTGACAAGGCGAGGTGGATGAATCAAATCTCCGGAATAATACCCAGCTTCTTCGGGACTACGTCTGGAACGTCGCCCGGAACAATCCGTGGACCCTCTCCCTGAGGAGGGTGTCACTCCCCGCCGGGCTGGACCTATGACCTACATTGATGTCGAGATGAGGCCCCGGGCCGGCTACCTGCTGGGAAGAACTACGCGTCATTTTTCATAACGGCCGTTCTCTCCAGGTTCCTAGGCTTAGGATGAGCGCAGGTCTCAACCATGGGGGAATAGATGCCGACATCTGAAGCAGTCGTACACGGAATTGCGGTTCTCGATATCCACGAAGACAGATGGGCTATCTGGCAGGTTTCAGCAATGTCGCTGACCGGTTCATTGAGAGCATCTGCCACGAATGCCGTTGTGACTGACGGTTTTGATGAGAGGGCATTTCGCAGCCTCTCGTATAAGCGTCCCGTTCTTCTGACTTCGCGGGCCCGGAAGCATTGCACGGAAGCGGTTGTGCTGGAAACGCCGGAGTTCGATCCGGAAGTCTTTGTCAGCGACTGCACGTCTTGGGTAGATCTTCTCCAGGACCTGTTCTGGGCAGAGAATGACCGACGGGCCGCCTACAACTCCGAGAAGGTTCAAGCGCGCAAGAAGGCCCGCGCCGCCGGCGAACCGCTTCCGGAGTACCAGCGACAAGGTCCTCTTCAGGACATCGATTGGCCGGCGCCACCACTTCCCTCGGTCTGGGAGAGCACGGTGGAATGTGTTGAGCCAGTGAATGTAGAAGCGCTGCGGGTCGCCAACGGGTGCATCCGACTCCTGAATTATTGGTTGGAGATAGAAAATGACCGCTTGCGCGCGTCTCGAAAGTACTTCAACGGGATAGGTGGTTCGGCGGTTCGTTCCTGGCCGGTTCCCGCGACTGCGTTAGGAGCTCCAAGTGCCTGAGCCGATGTTTGCCGTCGTGGACGTGGAGACGACTGGATTGTTCACTGCGATGAACCACCGCGTTGCGGAGATTGGTGTCGTACGGGTAGACGCTGGGGGCCGGATCGTTGACCGGTGGGAGACCTTGGTCAATCCGGGACGGGATCTCGGCCCGCAACGAATTCACGGCATCCGTGCTGCGGACGTCCTCGATGCGCCCACCTTCAGCCAGGTCGCTCCTGCCCTCGCAGAAATACTTCAGGGATGCATCATGGTCGCCCACAATCTGAGTTTCGATGCATCTTTCCTCGCTCATGAATTCCGCCACGCCGATCTGTCACTGCCGGAGGCGTTCCTCGGCGGGCTATGCACCATGCGCCTCGCGCACGATTTCGTCATCGGAAATGCCCGGTCGCTGGCGCATTGCTGCGAGTTCCTCAGTGTCGCGAATGACAGGGCACACTGCGCCGGCGATGACGCCATGGCCGCCGCGGGCCTTCTTGGCCGCTATATCGATATGGACCCTGACCGCCACGACTGGACCCGGGCTCTGGAGACTGCCCGAGGCATCTCCTGGCCCTCGTACGCTGCGGGTCCCCGGCCGTTCTCCCCTGTGCTCCGCGCGGCCGGTGACCGCGTCGAAAAGCACTTCTTGTCCAGAATTACTTCGCATATGCCCGAATTCACCGGACCTGAAGAACATGACCAGTATCTGGCGCTACTTTCACAGGCCATGCTTGATTTGCAGCTTTCCGTTCATGAAACACGCGCCCTGCTGCGGGTCGCCGATGAACTCGGCATCAGTCAGGAGCGCTGCCGTACCCTTCACATCTACTACCTCGAACAGCTCGTCAGGGCCGCATGGGCCGATGGAGTCGTGACAGCCCAGGAAAGAAGAGACCTCTATACAGCCGCGGATCTTCTTGCAGTTGAAAGAGCCATCGTGGACGTCACCCTTTCAGAGCCTCCTGCCCCGACGACTGATGCATCGCCGGCTCCACCTCCGCGAGCAATCCGGCCCGGCGCCGTCATCGTACTGACAGGGGCAATGACGAGAGAACGCAGCGAATTAGCAGGATTCCTCACCGAAATGGGCTACAACGTAGCAGACAGAGCCACCAAGAAGACCGATATCGTCGTCGCAGCAGATCCCGACAGCCTCTCCGGAAAAGCCGCAAAGGCACGCCTGTATGGGATACCGGTGGTCGCGGAGCAGTACCTGTACGACGTTATTGGGGTCCCGTGTCTCTGAGCAGACAACCCCGAAGACCTATGCTTTTCTTATGGCACAAAGAGTAGTAACCCTTTTGGAAGATGACTTCGACGGTTCCAAGGCAAGTGAGACACTCTCGTTTGCCCTTGACGGCGTCGAATATGCAATCGATCTCAATAATGCTCACGCAAGCGAACTGCGTGAAGTATTCAGCCGCTACACCAAAGCGGCCAGGAAGACCGGCGGGCGGGCTCGGACAGCTCGTCCTTCTTCCTCCAACGCCCGTGAAGTCCGGCTGTGGGCAGCCGACCAAGGATTGCCAGTCAATACCCGCGGCCGCATCCAGGCTGACATCATGGAAAAGTACGAAGCCGCGCACTAAGGCCATACCATCCAGATCCGGAGCTCAGCCGGCTGATATCGGCCGGGTCACGACAAGAACCCCACCGATCACCGCCTAAATTACAAAACAGAGGCCGGAACTCATTCGAGTTCTGGCCTCTGTTTTGCTTGGAGACCAACTATTCCTTGAGTAACTCAATATGGGCCACCTTTGTCGTCATCCTTTTCACCAGGATGCGCAGGTCATCCAGATTCCGCGCGAGCCGGTCCCTGCTGTGCGATACCAGGGTGTCCCAGCCTCGAATGAACACGTCAGCAGCTCCTCCAGCAGGCGCACCCGGTGTGGTTGTCCAAGGCTGTATCCGTGAAGATCCGGTCCCGTTGCATGCCCTTAAGCTGGGCGCTGGTTGTTCTGATCCAGGCGCTGACCTTTATGTAAACGGATGCCCCGCCGGCCATGCTGACTTCCTAACAATGTGTCAGTTTGAACCCTAAGACCCCGACCTTCGAGTGTCAGTGAAACACACATTGGCCCCGACCTGACAGAACGGGCAGGCGCCGTCCTGACGTCCGTTGCAGGTATACAGCTATACCCCACCGGACGCTCGCTTGCTGAGCCGCCGCTGATTCGGGCCCTGTTACCACGATCAGTGTGTTGCGACCGAACCGAAGCGCCTCGTCACGTATACGTGCGTACAACCCCGGTCTTCCGCCACTTCGTATCCTTGCAGTCCTGCCTGGCCCGAAGGACCTAAATTTGGCGGGGTTACAGGTTCGAAATAACTTCGCATCACCTCAAAAGATCAAAATAGGCCGTATCTGTATTCCAAGCTATTGGATGCAGTAGCGTACCCACGGCGGGATTTAGCGCGCTGTACATCATGCCGTTCCCCGCATAAATGCCGACGTGTCCCCAGTCGGCTGGCCCCTGTGCGTTCTGGACCACCAGGTCCCCTGGCTGCGGATCGTCGGTCCGCGTACCGACCCTCCATTGATCCACTCGCGGCAGGTTGATCCCGGCCTGCCTGTAAATCCACTGGACGTAACCGGAACAGTCCCACGCCTTGAACGCCGTGCCACCCCACAGGTAGGCGCCGCCGACCCCTTCCTGCGTGAACCGCAGGATATTTTTGCGGATTTCGCTCAAATTTGCGGGCACGACCGTGTCCGTCGAGGAAGGCAGCGTATCGGAGCACCTAGCCGGTGACATCCCGCCGTCGAGCGTCTCAACAATAGCCTTTGCTTTAGCCTCCCACCGCGCATACAACTCCGGAAACGCCGATACCTGAACAGCTTGCACAGCTTGGCCTTTGTTCATGGATTGCCAACCTCGGATGTCCAACAGCCCGGGCGGGCGGCCATGGTTGGGGCCGGCAGGTCCGCCGTAAAAGGCTCGCACGTTGTACTTGGGATCCATCAACTGCTCAACTGTCCCCCAGCCCGCCGCGGGACGTTGCTGGGCTGTGCCGAGGGAATCGTGGTCGCGGCCGACGCCGTCATGCGGGTACCCGAGCGAGGCTGGTACGTTCACGTTGGCGAGGACTCTGAGGCTGGATTCCTGCAGAGCCATCATGATTGCGATGATCTGGCCCTCCCGGGGTACCCCCAATTGCCGGCCAATGGAAACGTAGTCCCCCGCGACGGCCAATTGCCTGTCGGTCACACTGACCAGAGCCTGGTTGCTTGTGCGGATGCTCAGGGCGCCGGATCCGCTGGCGCCGGGCTCGCCAGCCACGCCACTTTGCGAGCAGACGGACGGGGTGTCGGCTGCGCTCGCGCCGAGCACCGCCACGGCTGCGCTAAACGCAATGGACACCACCAGGATCAAGATGGAGGCCGCGGCCAGCGAAACCCGCAGAATGGCCCGGCGCGTGACCAGCCCAGCCAACACCATGGCGGCCGGCATCAATAGACGATCCTGCTCGGTGCGGCGTAAAAGCCGACCATGACGCAGTGGTCCGTCGGGGCAGTAACAGCCGGCGGGCAGTTCACCATGACGCTGACAGGTGCCGTGTAGGTGTTGCGAGCAGAAATTGATTGATCCAGAACGCTGACGGAGGCTGTGCACACATGCAGTCCCGCCCATGGCGCAGGCCGCTCCCGAACCTTGGCCAGCTCGCTGTCGCAGTGCAGGGATTCGACCGCGGCCGAACGGCGCGCCTGCTGGTCACCCAAAGTCGCGTAGCTTCCCGCGTTGACCCCGGTCGCTTCGAACTCCTGCACCAGGACGGCCAAGGGATTGGAGCCGTCCGGCAGCACGTCCCACCAGTCACGGATCCGTGAGTAGACCTCCGAGTAGGAAGACGTTCGCGTGTCCCAGGTGTAGATCGCCGTCGCCGCCGCGGCGGCGAGCTGGCGGAAGTCAGCAGTGCGGGGTGCGCCCTCCGCATCGGCAATCACAACGTCAGGAGCCCCCGTCGGAGTTTGTGCCTGCGTCCCGGGGGAAGCGTTTGCCGGGCTCTGAGGGATCGGCGTCGTCGACGAGGGTGCAAACGGAGCCTCTACGGGCGTGGGCGACGGCCGCGTGAGAGCAAAAAGCGCCGCGACCACGCTCAAGAGGGCGATTGCGGCGATCCACCATCGACGTCGGCTGCTTAGACCAGGTTGAGCGTACTTCTTCATCACGTGCATTCGGGCCTCCTTCTCGCCTGTCCATGGCGAGAGGACGGGGCCACAACATGACTCAGTAGGCAGTCCGCGTCCCGGCCTGGAGAATCCTCCAGGCCGTTTGATACAGCCGGCGTGCGAAGCCGATCTGGACAGCCAGATAGCGCTCGGTGACGCCCAACTGGGCCGCCAATGCTTCCATCGCCCTCTTCCGTTCGGGTCCTCGTAGTCCGGGGCGAACGATACTTTCAGCCGTTCTGCGGAGGACCGGTGTGGGCAGGCACTCTGCTGCGCGCTGGCATACGTCTCCGATATTGCTAATGGCCGCTTGCTCAACGTCCAGTGCATTTTGAACGGTTTTCGCCGTCTTGCGCACCACGGTCACCGCGTGCCAGCGCCGGCGGTCCTGTGGCGATGGCGGACCGTAGTGTCGCGGCCCGGTGAGACTGCCCACGGCCAGATCCCAAACTCCTGCCGGCACGCTGGCCCGAGTCAGCTCAATGATCATTCGTGCCCATTGTTGGTCAATAATCTGCTCGGCAATTTGACCTCCACCCCGGTCCATGCCCAGCAACGCCAGAGGAACAAACGCCGTCGGCCCGTCGGCATTCCCAGGTTCCATGATCATCGGGAGTGTCGGATGGCTCAGCTCCCGACGGGTGTGCGCGGCGCACACGTTCGCGCACACCCCCTGAACCCACGCACCGAACGGAATACCGGGAAGCTGGCGGTAATGCCCCCGGGTCACCCCATCCCACACCGCGACCCGGATGTCCTGCATAACGTCGTCCACGTCGCAGGCCCGGCCGATCCGCGAGAGATGCGAAACCACGTACCGCTGTACACCGTCTACGGCGATCATGATTTGATCTACCGGAACGGCAACCGCGGCGGGCTCCGGCGCACCGCGCAGGGAGATGTCGATACTTCCTACATTTGGATGATCTTGTGAGGCCTGATTCAACCTGGCTTCGACGCGCATGGTCTTCACCGCTTCGACTAAACGATTCCAATAAGTCCGGCGCCGGCACGACCGGCGCCCTAAGAGTGGCAGCGAAAGCCAAGGCCGACCACTACGACAGGAAAGCTATACAAACTATTTTCAAAGATAATTAAAGTATCGTCAAGACTGCCGGTCTTACTTTTCGGGGATCGTTCGGTGAGAATGGTTCCATGCCCAGGATCACGCAGCCTCACGACGAAGCCTGGTCGAACGACGTCGAGGCCGCTGTCGCGACATTTGGCAACAGATCACGGAACGAGATCCTCCGCTACCTTTCCGCGCACGGTCCGGCGACCCGCGGTGACATCGTGGCAGCAGTAAGCGCCGGTGAGCCGAGCGTAGCCAAACACCTGCTTGCACTTGAGGAGACCGGTGCCATCGCGGTGGACCTTAAGCCGGGCCGGCGCCATGGCCGCTCGCCGCGCTATTCAACCAACCCCGCGCGGATTAAGGAGTTGCTGGCGGCTCATCTTCACTATCTTCTGGAGGACTAGCTGCTGCCTCCTCCGCTCCAGGATGGCGATCAATGTCCTTGTTGAGGTATTCAGAGATGGCCCTCAGCGTCTCCGGAGAAACATCACCCAGCGTCCGCGCCGCGAAGGTCTTCACCCTGGCCGCACGAAGCGACTTCACAAACTCGAGTTGCGAATCGATCCGCTCGGGCAAGTCGGCGCTGTCGCCGATCAGGTACGAGGGGTCAACGTTGAAGATGTTGCACAGCTCGGCCAATAGCGCCGGATCGCTGACCAGACGACCAGTCCCCTCTTTCATGTAGAACCAGCGCGCGCGGGACAACTTGATGCCCCTAGCCTCGAGTTCGGTCTGGACCTCGCGGAACGTTACGGGCTTCCCACGTTCGGCAACCACGACGTCGAGCAGCAGATTCAGACGACGAGCCAGCTGGGCCTGGGGAGACAACATGTCGCCGCGACCTGCCTCATCCATCCGCGCTGCCCACCCCTCGATCTGATGCGGGGCCGAGAGCCCGGTCAGGCGCAACGACTCCCTTTCGCCCCAGTATTGCCTGAGTCGTCCGGGCACGGCAATCAACCGCGTCAACCAGGTGAGGATTCATTGACGCACTCTGGTCTTTCCAACATGACCTCAACCGGAGTAGCCTGCAGCTGTAGACCCGTCTACAGCAGCCCTTCACCATTCCCCTAGTTGTGGTCCACATGTCGATCATTTTGATGAACCGAACACGAAGCCGAATTATCCGATTCCTGCTCAGGAACGGGCCCTCGACCTGTGGCCAGATCGGCAGGGAACTCAGCGCCTCGCGCTCGACCATCCGCAGGCAACTCGGCCTGCTCACCGAAGCCGGGCTGGTGCAGCGCTCATCGACTCAGTTCAGTGCTTCCGCCGAGCAGGTGCAGCTCCATGCTGCGGTCCTCGAAGCGAGTTTCCAGGTCACTGTCATGCCGCCGTGATTTCCGGCTTACATGAACAGGGAAAGGACTCGCGCAAGCCGTCCTCGCCGCATAACGACGAAAGGATTGGTCAGGGGCATGAAACTTGAATTCTTCGAACCAGCCGAGGCTGCCACCGTCCTCAAGTGTTCAGAGGCATGGCTTAGGGACGGGGCAGCCAAGGGGGAGTTCCCGCACACCGTCTGGGGCAAGGGAAAGATTGTCTTCACGTCGGTCCACCTCAGGGAGATTGCAGAGCTACGCGAAGTCCGATCCGGTGGCGCGACTGCGCCGACCGTCCGCATGATCGGGACGCGAGCACAGGCTCGCCAGAAGTTCTCTTAGGTAAACCCTCCACCCAGACGCTATCCACGCCACACATCGGCGGAACGCTCGACGGCGTCGGCGGCATCCTGGAGCGCCTGCGGCATCAAGTGGCCATAGACCTGCTCGGTCGTTCGCGTAGATGCGTGCCCGAGTCGCCTCGAGATCGTGAACAGCGAAACGCCATCCTGAATCAGCCAAGACGCATGGGTATGGCGCAGATCGTGGATCCGGGGTGACTTCTTCAGGCCACGCGCCTGGGCCGCTTTCACGGCGGGAGTCCAGTAGTGGTGCCAATACAGCTTGTGAACAATGCGCTCGCCCTTGGGGGTGGTGAACAAGAGTTCCGAGCCAGGGCGGCTGGCCACCAGCGGAATCAACACTTCCACCAAATGGGGATTCAGCGAAACCGTCCTCTTGCCGGCACCGGTCTTGGTCGCTCCGACGTAATACTCGGAATCGGTACCGCGTTTCCATGCCTTGTTGATCCGCATCGTTGCCGGCTTCGACATCAGGTCCACGTCCGCCACCGTTACCGCAGTCGCTTCGCCGAACCGCGTTCCCGTCATGACCAAGAATTGGGTGAACGCCTTGTACCGCTCCCCCATACCCTCCAGAATCAGGCCGAATTCAGCGTGCGTCAGGAACCTGGCCTCATCCTCTGCCTTTTCGCCTGACGGGAGCTGCACGCCCCGGCACGGATTGTCCTTCCGGTAGCCGAGCATGACGGCCGTCTCCATTGCCGAGAAGATCAGGCCATGGTTGTTCTTGATGGTCTTGGCCGACCGGCCCTTGGTCTGCATCGCCTTGATCCAATACGTCAGGTGCCGGTAATCAAGCTTGTCCACGGGAATGTGCCCGATGACGTCGGCGATGTGCAGCTTCAGCATGGTCTGATACGTGTGCACTGTGCCAACTGAAGGCCGGACCAGAAAGTCGATGTGCTCTTGGATCACAGCCGCGACGGTGGGTGCTTTGGTCTGGTTCGCGACCATCGCATGCTGGGCAATCTCAAAGGATTGGTTGTTGGCATCAAGGAGGCGCTTCAGCGTCTGGGCCTCGGCCGACGTCGCTAGGGTAATCCCCTCTTGCTTTCGCGTTTCGGGGTTCCGCCAGCGAACCGTGAACGACGTGGATCCGTCCGATTTTTTCCGTTCCCAAATGCTGGCCATACCCAAAATTCTAGGCTTCGTGTGCACAGAAAACGAGTTTTTGTGCACACTCAGGACCCTGAAACCCTGCTGACCTGCGGAAACACTGTGCCCGAGGTGGGACTCGAACCCACACACCTTTCGATACTGCATTTTGAGTGCAGCGCGTCTGCCAATTCCGCCACTCGGGCGCGGATTACCGGGAAGTTCGCGGTTCACATTCCTGTGAGCAACGCGATCCGTTCCCAGCACGCGGAATTACTCTACATGCAGATAGGCTGTTTCAAAGAATCGGGCGCGCTGATGCAACAAGAACCAGCCATCAATGAGTCCACACTAAGATGGACATGAACCCGCCGAACCTTTTCAAGGAGATCCCGTGACCGAACAGACGGAGTCCACGTCCACAGCCCAGCCGGCCCGACGCGTTGTCGTTGCCGAGGATGAGACCCTCATCCGCCTGGACATTATCGAGATTTTGAAGGGCGAGGGGTACGACGTCGTCGGCGAGGCAGACAATGGCGAGAAAGCGGTGCAGCTGGCCGAGGAATTGAAGCCGGACCTTGTCCTCATGGACGTCAAGATGCCTGTCATGGACGGTATTTCGGCTGCTGAGAAGATCGTCAAGGCACGCATTGCACCTGTTGTCCTTCTGACTGCCTTCAGCCAGAAGGAACTGGTGGAGCGCGCACGCGACGCCGGCGCCATGGCGTACGTCGTCAAGCCGTTCTCCCCCGCGGACCTGATCCCGGCCATCGAGATCGCACTGTCCCGCCATGAGGAGATCAAGGCGCTTGAGAACGAGGTTTCCGACCTCCAGGAGCAGTTCGCTACGCGCAAGCTTGTAGAGCGCGCCAAGAGCCTCCTGACCACCAAGATGGGCTTGACGGAGCCGGAAGCTTTCCGCTGGATCCAGAAGACCTCCATGGACCGTCGCCTCAGCATGCGTGAGGTTGCGGAAACCATCATCAACCAGGTCAACTAACACAAAGCAACGCACGACGGCGGCCGCTCACCTCACGCG